>JBGSBN010000253.1:0-4365 GCA_041730515.1 Methylacidiphilales bacterium
TGCAATAAATGAAATCCATAAATGTTGGGTAAACTGCCCCGTCATATCTATGTTTTTTAAAGCAAAATCTATTGTTTTTACACAATATTCGTCTGTTCCTTTTGCCCAATAAGATAATTTGCAAAGCATGCGATAACTGAAAAAATCAATTCGCATTGGACCAAATATAATAATATCGAAAAGTATGAATTTATTAAAAAAGGCAGTAACTGCGCCAATTAAAATGGCTAGTACCGAACGTACTAGGTGACTTCGTAACTCATCTATATGGTCAAAAAAAGTCATTTCCTTAGTGTCAGAAATGTGGTCATCTGGTAATTGATCTAAAGCCATATTTTTTAAACGAGCACGAAAGTAAACATTTTAGTTGATAGTTTACAGTTGACAGTTGATAGATAAATGCGAAAGTATGAAATGGGAAGTGTGAAATGAGAAGTGAGAGATGAGAAGTGAGAGATGAAACATGAGAAAGGAGAAGAATTATGAATTATGAATGATAAAGTATGAATAATAAAGTATGAAAGATGAAATTATAAATACAAATAATCAAAAGCTAGCAGCCAGCGGCTAGAAGCCAGCAGCCAGAAGCCAGCAGCCAGCGGCTAGATGCTAATTACCCAATATCAACCCTAGTAACTGAAATTAATTGACTTGCTTGTTTTATTTTGTTCATCAAATCTTCTAAATGCTTGGTATCGCTTACTTGCAAGGTAATATTGCCTTCAAACATGCCTTCGTTGGCCGTTACATTTATCGACTTCATGTTTATTTGTAATTGGGTAGAAATAATATTGGTAATGGCACTTACAATTCCCACACTGTCAATTCCTTGTATTTTTATAGAAGTAAGGAATGATTTGTTGCTATTTAAACTGCCATCTGCCCATCGGGCTTTAATAATTCTATAGCCATAATTACTCATTAAGCTAATGCCATTGGTACAATTTGTTCTGTGAATTTTTACACCTTCGCCTACTGTTACAAATCCAAAAATATCATCGCCAGGAATTGGGCTACAGCATTTTGCAAATGCATATTCTACAGGATCGCCATCGCCAATAATTACTGCATCTTTGTTTAAAAGTTTAGCAGGTTTTTTGGCTGTTTTATGCTCCTCATTGATGGGTGTTTTTTTAGTATCGGCTTCTAAAATAGCAGTTAAATCTATTTTGGTTCTATCTATTTTTTCGGTTACTAATTGATAGTATAAATCTGTAACACTTGGTAATTTATAAAATTTTATAATGGCATTTAAAGCTTCGCTTGTAAAAGGAATTTTGGCGTTTTTAAACTTGCGTTCCAAAATTTCTTTACCCATGGTAACACTTTGGTTTCGCTCCTGCTTAAAGTAATCTCTAATTTTTGATTTAGCTTTAGCAGTAACTACCCAAGTAAGCCACTCTTCGCTTGGTTTTTGTTTGGTTGAAGATAAAATTTCAACTTGATCGCCATTGCCTAATTTATAAGTAATAGGTACCAATTTATTGTTCACCTTGGCACCAATACATTTTGCTCCTAACCCTGAGTGAATATCGAAAGCAAAATCCAATACGGTAGATTGTGCCGGAAGTTTCCTTAAATCGCCTTTAGGCGTAAATACAAATATTTCTTCAGCAAATAAGTTTAATTTAAAATCGTCTAAAAACTCAACAGCCGAACCATCGGTATTTTCTAACATTTCGCGCACTTTAGCCAGCCATTGTTCAAGTCCGTTGTCATTTGGCTGAGCACCATCTTTATATTTCCAGTGCGCAGCATAACCCTTTTCGGCTATTTCGTCCATGCGTTTACTACGTATTTGTACTTCTACCCAGCGGCCTTTTGGTCCCATTACAGTGGTGTGCAAACTTTCGTAACCATTAGCTTTTGGAATACTAACCCAATCGCGCAACCTATCGGGGTTTGGTGTATAATTATCTGTTACAGTTGAGTAAACTCGCCAACAATCGCTTTTTTCGTTTTCATACTCATCATCAATAATAACTCTAATGGCAAATAAATCAAAAACATCATCGAAGGCTACACCTTGCTTTTTCATTTTATTCAAAATGCTATGAATGCTTTTTGGCCTGCCTTTTATTTCGTAATTTAAACCAGTTTCATCCAAAGCTTTTTGCAATGGATCAATAAAGTTTTTGATATATTTATTCCTATCCGCCTTGGTTTCTTGTAACCTGTTTTTTACATAATTATAGCTATCAGGGTCAAGGTATTTGGTAGCTAAGTCCTCCAATTCGGTTTTAATGGTATAAAGGCCTAAACGGTGAGCCAAAGGTCCAAAAACATAAGCCGTTTCGCTTGCTATTTTTAGCTGACTTTTAGGACTCATACTTTCTAAAGTACGCATGTTATGCAATCTGTCCGCTAGTTTTATTAAAATAACCCTTACGTCTTCACTTAAAGTAAGGAGCATTTTTTTAAAATTTTCAGCCTGCATCGATTTATCTTGTTGATCGAAAACGCCAGAAATTTTTGTTAATCCATCAATAATACGCGATACTTTTGGACCAAACTTCATATCTAAAAGTTCTAAGGTAATATCAGTATCTTCAACTGTATCGTGAAGCAATGCGCAAATAATAGAAGTGGTTCCTAGTCCTATTTCTTCTGCACAAATTTGTGCCACAGCTATTGGGTGTAAAATATAAGGCTCCCCACTTTTGCGCCTCATATTTTTATGTGCTTCAAGGCTAATATTAAATGCCTCGCGTATATTGGCTCTGTCTTGCTTAGTTAATGCTACCTTACACGACCTTAATAAATGCCTGTATGCTTTTACAATTTGCTCGTTTTCTTGCTCTTGGTTAATAACTGGACTCGACATAAACTTACTAAAGATTTATTGGCAATGTAAAAAATTTAATTGAACTTTTAAACCCAAGTTTATTGGTATTTTTACATTTATAAAACCTTATGACCAATGTTTAATACAAGTATTATTCACTGGTATTTGTTTTGTTTACTAATTCAGCTGCTTTCTTTAAATTTTTTACACTTTTGTATTCCAAATAACTTTCTAAGCCCAAAGGAAGGAGGCAAGATGCTAACAGCGTTTTTTCCCATCTTTCATTAAAAGGAATAGCAAAACCAAGGGTTGCTCCCGCAATAATACCTGCATAAAAGCTCCAATTACCTTGTTTTTTTGCTCTTTTTATTAGTTTAACTGCTTGTATATTATTTCCAGCAATTCTAGTAAAATCTTCTATGCTAATAGGTTCATTACCTTGTTTAATATTATAAACTGTAAAAAAATTATATTTAATATTTATTTTAGTTGAATCAGTTTGTGCAATGCTTTTAATACTGAATAATAATAAGCTTATGGTCATTAGTTTTTTAATAAAATTCATAATTGTTTAGTTTAATACCTTGCTAAACACGTATTATTTAATATTGTTTTGAAGAATTTTGGTGCATAAAAAAAGCTGCCTTTTTTAAGGGCAGCTTTTCAATTTTTGGTAATTGTATTACTTCAAATTCTTTAAAACTTCAATTGCATTTTTGTTATTTGGATCGTACTCTAAAGCTTTTTTGTACATGGCTTTACATTCGTTTTTCATATCTTTTTGCAAGAAATAATAGCCTAAATAGTCGTATGATGAAGCCACATTTTTTGATAAACTTACTTTTTGTTTATTAAATGCCACTGTATCGGCAGTAACTACCTCTATGTATTTTTCAAATAATTCCTTAGCTACAGTAGTTTTAAGTAAAGTATCAATTAAAGTATTTACATTAGCTCTTTGATACCAAGCATCTGCAAAATCTGGTTTAGCATTATTTATGTTAGCAAATGCCGAATCAGCCTTGCCATACATTTTCGCACTATTATAATACTTACCAATATTGTAATTATCAATCAAGGTAATTTTTTTAGCGGTACTTAAATATTCTTCATAGGTTAAAGCAGCTTCTGTATATTTTTTTTGTTTATTGTAAATTTTAGCAATTTCAATTTTAACATCAGTTTTATTAGCATCCAAGCTTAAAGCCTTATTTAAATTAACTAATGCTAAACTATCTTTACCAGTTTTAGCTTGTAATTTACCTAAATACTCAAAATCGCTAGATGTTATTTTTTCGGCAGCTACTTTACCCATTAAAGTTTCCATAGCAGTAAGTCCTTTTTGAAAAGTTGCTGCATCGCTTTTTAAATTAGCTGCTTCATAACACGAGTATGCGTATAAACGCCTTAGACTAAGAGCAGTATCGATAGATAACTGAAAATGGAAACATAGAATTGATAAGGCTTACCGAGCGTCTGAAACATCATTGTGATTTTTACACTTGTATGTTAACTTCTGTTTCTTTCACGTTAAAACAAATTAGCCCTCAGGATTAGCACATGTCACCGAAAGAAATTTT
>JBGSBN010000254.1:0-4352 GCA_041730515.1 Methylacidiphilales bacterium
GAAGAATTTATAAAAAGAATGACAGCAATAGGGTTTGATGTTAATGGAATATAACATGTAATTTGACATTAGCGGTGCACCAGAGTCTCTTAAAGGAAGATTTTGCCAGGACAGAAAAGTTTAACCAATTTTATTTTACATTTATTTGCTTTCAAGTGCTAGTTTTATCTGTTCCAAATGCCCTTGATTGTGCCAACTTACTTTGTCAAATTCGTCTTTTAGGGTTCTGAGGCCAGTTTGGCTATGAATAAACTCTTTGTCGCCCAAGGTATCATAATATTTCTTGGCCAAATGAATTACCATTTGCCTATTGGCCAAATAAACAGCCTTACTAATAGCCAAAGGGAAGTTTTTGTAATCCAGATTTTCATTCCAAAGGTCTTGCTCAAATGCCCAAATAACTTGTTTAGGCTCAGAAATTACCCTTTTTATTCTATCCAATAGCACACTGTCGGCATCTGCTAAATGCACCAGTATTTGCTTGATAGTCCATTTCCCTTCTCCATAAGTTTTTGCCAACTCTTCCTCAGACAAGTCAAAATACTTTTCAGTTTCGTTTTTGGTGTTGGTTAGGGTGGTTAGGATATTCATGGTTTTTTAATTTATAGTCTCTTAGATTTGTCCTGATTAACTTTATATTTTAATCTTTCACAGGCAAAAAGCCTTTTTCTCCTAGAACCGTTATGACACTTCTCATCAAGAAATTATTGTCAAAGCGTAAATGGTATTTTCTCCCTCCTTCTTGTTCAGGATGCAACATTTTTTTATCTATTAATCGCTTAATCTGCCTTGAAATTTCGCTACTTGATTTGCCTTATTTCAAACAAAACTATTTTTTATAATGAAAAAAACAAATTTCAACTTCATAAAAAAGCCCAACTGAATTTTATTCAATTGGGCTTTTTTGTTATTATATTTGATATTACAATTTGGTAATCCAACCAAATTTATCTTCAATTTTCGATGTTTGAATTTCGCCTAATGTATTGTACAACCAATTAGAAACTTTTCTGCTTTCGGCAGGTGGTAATTCTAAATTTTCTCCTTTGTACGAAATGGTTTCAATTTTAGCAATTAAAGCAGCGGTTCCTGTTCCAAAAGCATCAAATAATTTGCCAGCTCTTGCTGCTGTAGCAATTTCTTCAATACTAATATGGCGTTCCTCTATTTTATAATTGGCATCGCGCAATAATTTAATACAACTATCGCGGGTTACTCCTTTTAAAATATTTCCATCTAAGGCAGGAGTTAAAACGGTATAATCATCCAACACAAAAAATAAATTGGTAGTTCCTGATTCTTCCACATATTTATGCTCACGGCCATCAGTCCAAATAATTTGGTCAAAACCTTCTTTTTTAGCTTCTAACGTTGGGCGCATACTAATTCCATAGTTTCCAGCAGCTTTAGCAAAACCAGCCATTCCATCAAAAGCACGAGTGTATTTTTCTTCCACTTTTACTTTAATTGGTTTTGGATAATAGCTATTTACAGGGCAACAAAAAATCATAAAACTATAATTATTACTAGGTCGAACACCTACAAAATCATCGGTAGCAAACATAAAAGGACGTAAGTACAAAGCACTTCCTATTTTAGTAGGAATCCAATCTTGATCCATTTTTACTAATTCCGACAAACCAGTCATGAATAATTCTTCGGGAATACTAGGCATTCCCATTCTTTCGGCCGAAAGATTAAAACGTTCAAAATTAGCTAACGGACGAAAAAGTTGCGGCTTTCCTGCCTCATCTTTAAAAGCTTTCATACCTTCAAAAATGGCTTGACCATAATGTAAACTTGATAATGCAGGTGAAAAATTGATATTTCCATAAGGTAAAATTTCGCCTGCCTTCCACGCACCATCCTCATAATCAACTCTAAACATGTGATCGGAAAAAATTTTTCCAAATTCAATGTTATTAAAATCACAAAGATTGATTCTTGATTGCGTGTTTTTGTTAATTTTGATGCTTATTGCCATCTGTAATTTAATTAAAAAAATGAGTGAATTTTTAAAAATTGAAAACCCATTTATCGAACCATTGTTCGATGAATTTTTCGCGGTCAAAGAAAAAAAAAATTCTATACAATACAAGTTCAAGGGAACCAACGAGCAGCGCTTCGTTTTATTGATAGATAAAGCGCTAAATGATAATGAAATGAATTTACTGAGTAATATCATTCAAGCTGGTTTAAAGTTAAACATTTCTGAAATGGCGCTTTTAAATATGAGCGAACAAGAGGAAGGAGCCTCGGTAAGCGATGTAATAATTAGCCTAAAACCCTTAAAAATAATTATTTGGGGATGCCAAGATTGGATAAAAAAAGAAGGTTGGGCTATTGGCCTTCATCAAATAGCAAATGTACGCAGCACAAAAATTTTGAAAGCAGAAGAATTAAGTAATTACGAAAACAACAAAGATTTAAAAATGCAACTTTGGAATTTGGGTATTAAAAAAATGATTGGATAATGGAATTAATATTTGCAAGTCATAATGAAAATAAAGTTCGCGAAATAGCCGAATTAATTGGCAATAAGTATATGGTAAAATCGCTTTCAACTATTGGTTTTAATACTGAAATAGAAGAAAATGGAAGTACCTTAACCGAAAATGCTTTAATAAAAGCTCGAACCATTTACCAAGCTACCAATAAAAATTGTTTTGCCGATGATACAGGTCTTTTGGTAGAAGCACTTAATAATGAACCAGGTGTATATAGCGCTCGATACGCAGGTTTGCAAAAAGATACCAACGATAATATGGATTTATTATTAAAAAAATTGGTTCCATTTGATAACAAAAATGCCAACTTTAATACTGTTATAGCCCTTATTTTAAACGGACAAGAATACCTTTTTGAAGGTAGTTTATTTGGAAAAATTATTCCAAATAAAATTGGTACAAATGGCTTTGGCTACGACCCTATTTTTATTCCAAATAAATATGATATTACATTGGCTCAAATGGATTTACAAGAAAAAAATAAAATAAGCCATCGTGCACTTGCTTTTAGTAAAATGGTTGATTTTTTACATGAATTTAAATAATTAATATAGCTTAGCTATAAATAATAAATATGTATATATTTGTTGTAATATTTTTTAGTTGTTTAAAAGTAATATTAAACTGAGATCTGCAATTAGAAAAAATTCGTATATTGTTTTTAACTAATAATAATTAAGTCATGAAATTGAAATCTATAAAATTAGGTGTAATTCTGTTATTTTCTATATTTATTTCTATTGCAACATCTTGTAAAAGAGAAGTTTCGGAGGAAATTGTACCTACAAATAACAATGGTACCAATTTGCAAGACTTAACTATTCCAAATGGTTTTAATTACCAAACTACAAGAATAAATAAGGTGAAAATTCAGGTGTTTGATGCACAAGGTAATGTTTATAACAACTCCATTGTTTATATCATGGATAATAGTTTTGAACTAGGTGGTCGAATTTTAGCAAAAGGAATTACTGATAAAGATGGAATTTGGGAAACAATGGTGGAAGTTCCATTATCGCTTGATTTTTTAGTAATAAATACCTCAGCCATAAATGTACCTCAGGATGTAATAGTTAATAATTATCCTGAAATTACTACTACTTTAGGTGGACCAAATTTTAATCCAAAAACGGTTACCAACCCTGTATTAGGCAAGGGAAGTTTTGGTAAATTACCAGGAAAAATATCTACTAGGTTAGGAACTTGGAGTTTAACTACAGGAAAACCTAATTATTTACAACCAGTAAACGATGTGGTTTCAAGCACTTTTTTAAATAACATAAATACATTTTTACCTAGCAGGGTTAATTTAACTACTCGATATCCAAATTTGTTAGACGATAATTTTTATAGAAGAAATATTTTAACTACCAATCTTTGTGATGTGTACATAACTTTTGTGAAAGAAGGTGCTGGCCAACGAAATGTGCTATTTTATTATACTTATAATGTAAACAATCCACCTACTACCACTGCTGCAATCGATTCATTAATCATTATTTACCCTAACACTTCGTTTACTGGATCGGGTGGAGATTTAGCAACGGGCAATAAAGTAAAAATTGGAACTTTTGGAAAAGATACAGTTATTGCATTTGGTATTATAGCCGATGGTTATGATAATTCAACTGGAAATATTTTACCTTTGGGTTCGCGTTTTGTATTTTATGGTAACAAAGAATTTAATCCTGAAATTAGCGACCAATATCGCCAACATTTAGTATTTGTTTACGAACCTTCAAGCCAACGTTTTGTATTGGGTTTTGAAGATGTAAACCGCAATCCAACAGGAAGTAGCGATAATGATTTTGAAGATGTAGTTTATTATGCTACTGTTAACAATAT
>JBGSBN010000255.1:0-4349 GCA_041730515.1 Methylacidiphilales bacterium
CCCGCCAGAATTATTCCTTTCATTTCAGATGCCTCCCTTCCGTTCAGGCAGCCATGGTTTTTTCCGCCCGGCTCTGTCTGAGGTTAACAGTAAGCTCTACCAAAAGAGGTATTGATAAAATCATACGATAAAACGGGGGAATTATTAAGTAAAATATTGTATTTGTACAATGAAAAGAACTTACCTATTGAAGTAAGAGTATATGACAACACTAATAAAATAACGAGTAAACGATTATATACATACACTTTTTAAATAGGAAACTTAATAGTTTAATCAACCGCTACAAATTATCTTTTTTACATTATCTCTCAAAATTTGCTTTAATTTTGATAATTTGCGGGCGTTTTGCAAATGAATCCAACCTTACAATTACCCATATTTACTGAGTTACAACAGTGTGCCGATAAAATTGGCTTAGAAGCTTATGTTATTGGCGGCTATGTGCGCGATTTGGTGCTTAAGCGCAACTCAAAAGATATTGATGTAGTAGTGGTTGGCGATGCATTGCCTCTAGCCAAAGCTTTTGCTAACTTGCACAAGCAAAGCGATTTTGCTGTATTTAAAAACTTTGGTACAGCCATGGTTAAAACAGCAGATTGGGAAGTAGAATTTGTGGGCTCTCGCAAAGAAAGTTACCGAACCGATAGCCGCAAACCAACTGTAAGTCCGGGAACCTTAGCCGATGACCAAAACCGGAGAGACTTTACTATAAATGCTTTAGCCATAAGTATTAATAAAAATACTTTTGGTCAATTTGTAGATCCTTTTGGCGGATTAGATGATATAAACAATCAACTGATTAAAACACCACTTGCACCAGACATTACTTTTAGCGATGACCCTTTGCGTATGTTGCGTGCCATTAGGTTTGCTTCGCAATTAGGTTTTACTATTTTACCTGAAACTTTTGAAGCTATTCAGCGCAATGCAGAACGTATCAAAATTATTTCGTACGAGCGTATCAGCGAAGAACTGAACAAAATACTGCTATCACCAAAACCTTCAGTTGGGCTAAAATTACTGTTTGAAAGTGGTTTATTAAAACTTATTTTTAAAGAACTTCAAAACATGCATGGTGTAGAAGTTAAAAATGGCAAAGCCCATAAAGATAATTTTTACCACACCATTCATGTAGTAGATAATATTTGTGAAGAAACCAATAACCTGTGGTTACGCTGGGCTGCTTTATTGCACGATATTGGCAAACCTGCCACCAAACGTTTTATTGAAGCGGAAGGAGGTTGGAAATTTCATGGACATGAAGACAAAGGAAGCCGCATGGTTCCTAGTATTTTTAACAATTTAAAATTACCTCAAAACGAAAAAATGCGTTATGTGCAAAAGCTAGTTGCTTTGCATCATAGGCCGAAAGCATTGGCCGAAGATGGGGTAACAGATTCGGCCATTCGAAGATTAATTGTAGATGCAGGCGATGATTTAGAAGATTTATTTATTCTTTGTAGAGCTGATATGACCACACGTTTTACCGAAAAAATTGCTTTGTATAAAAGTAATTTAAACAAGGTACAACAATTGGTAAAAGAGGTAGAAGAACGAGATGAATTGCGCAATTGGCAACCACCTATTACTGGCGAAATAATAATGGAAACATTTAATTTACAACCATGTAAAGAAGTGGGTTTAATTAAAAATCAAATCAGAGAAGCTATTTTGGATGGTAAAATAAAAAACGATTACAACGAGGCATTTGCCTATATGAAAACCATTGCCACTGAGTTGGGAGTTGGTTTATAGATGTTGACCGATATTCGTTGTTCGTTGGCCGTTATTTGGATAACCGATGCCATCGCTTAAAGCGATGGCATCGGTACAATGAACAACGAATAACAGCGCTTCGGCTTCACTTAGCGACCAATAGTAACTTAAACTATCGTTATACATTTACCATCAACTATCAACTAACTATGGTCTATCGTCCATCAACTATCAAACTGGCTATCAACCTACAACTACTTCATTATTTTCAATAGTAAAAAACGCAGTAGGTGCTTCTTGGCGTTGGGTTATATAATCTTTATAAATAGGGCTAAAAGCTGTTCTATGTTCCATAACTTCGTTGTAAGTTTCGGTTAAACCGATTAACATCTCACAAACCTCACGAACAGCAAAATTTCCGCTTTCGTGTGCAGTAATATAATCAGCCAAATTATTTTGAATTACATAGTTTTTAAACAAAGGATTTGCTTTCCTATTTACCATCATACGTAGGCCGCAAACCTTTGCTATACTTAAATCTAGCACATCGTCAAACATATAGCAAACTTCATTTTTTTCAATATTATTTTGTTTACAAAAATGCTCTAAAGCAATAATTTTATCGGCTACTTTATAATATGATGCACTAAAATGTTCACGATTACAAAAGTAAAAAGCCATTTCGTTTTTTTCGCCCGAAATAATGGCGCAAGCAGGCATTTTATTGTGATGTAAAAAATAATTAAACCTTAACAAATTAGTGCCCATGCTATCGGCTTCGTTAAAATTTGAACTTTTATTCTCATTTTTTACAGCATTATTAAATACCCCATCCCAATCAAAAACAAAGGCTTTTATGCCTTTCATTTTCGCACTAATGGTATTTACATCGGTTAAAAATTGCCCTCCTATTTCGGTAAAAATTGATGCTATATGACTGTTCATGATATGAGTATAAAGTTTAATTGCTGTTGCGCAATATAAGTAGTTTAATTTTTACAAAAAAAGAGACATTGATATTTTAAACACCTAAAAATTGTCGCACTGATTTACAATTATTAACACTAAAAAATAAGTATGTCTATTTTGCAATTACCTATCAACTCCTTTGCTAATAAAGGGTTTAACAAATTGATTTCGTTTTTTAAATATAAAAGGTAGCTTATCCACTTTTAATGGTTGAACTACTGTTTTCAGGTGTAAAATCCCAACTTATATTCGTAGTAATGATACTGATAAATAAATACGAAGCAGCCATAAACATTGATGAAGCATTTGTGCAATACCAACATCAATATGAAGAGTTGAAGAAGATTTTTAGCTTTATTGATTTACCTGAAGCAATAATTGAAAGTGAGCAATTTAATAGCACAATTTTACGTAATTATTATGCCAATGCTATTGACCATAACTTATTAGAAGTAAAAACTGTAAAGTATATTTTAAACAAAAATATTCGCCCAACAGGTGCGGCCGAAAGAGCTGTGTTCCAATATCAAAAAGCGGAAGAATTTTTATTTAGCAATTTAAATGAACCGCTTTCTATATCATTGGTTTATCAATTACATAAAATATTGATAACCGATTTATATAACCAAAATGCTGATACCAACTTATTTAATAAATCGTTTAAACAACCAGAAAAACTGCATGCGGAAACAGAGTTGGAATTGGATAACTTATTTGAGTTTTTAAACAGCGATACTGAGTTTCATCCTATCATTCAAAGTTGGATGTTACATTTTAAAATATTGGCCTTACCCCTATTCTCTGAATCAAAAAATAAGTTTGCTTCCTTGCTCCAAAGCTTTTGGTTGCGTAAGCATAATATGGACCTAAACGGTTTGTTAAGTTTAGAACATGAGTTATATATTAAGAAGAATGAGTACTTAGCCTATTTTATAGAAAACAAGAATAACGAAAATGCGCAAGACCATCATTTAAACGAACAAATAGCTTTTGGCTTAAAACTTCATGCCAATCAGTTAACACGTATGTATCAATTGTTGCAATCGTATTTCCGCAAGCAAGTAGATTACGACAAGTTAACTCCACGCCAAAAAAACATTATGAATTTTGTGTTTGAGCGTGGCTATAAACTAAAAGAAATTGATGACTCTATAATTAACAAGCGCCAAAAGTTAATTATGTATATTATTCAACATAGAGGCTTTGTGAGCACCAAAGAGTTGGTAAGCGAGTTTGAATGTAACCGTAAAACCATTCAACGCGATTTTGTTCATTTATTAGAATTAAACCTTGTAAAAGTTATTGGCCAAGGAAGTGCATTAAAATATTCGTTAAACCTAGATAATCAAAAGCAAGATCCTATTCATAATTATCAATCGGAGTATTTAAAAAATAGTGACGAGAACTTAGAATTAGGAGCTGAATAAAATTTACCACATAAAAAAAGGAACTTTAAAATATTAAAGTTCCTTTTTTTATGTGATTACAACTCATCTTCGTTGTAAAAATAGTCATCATTAGTAGGGTAATCAGGCCAAATTTCTTCAATACCTTCAAATGGTTCCCCATCATCTTCTATTTCTTGTAGGTTTTCTATAACCTCCAATGGTGCGCCACTTCTAATACCATAATCAATTAATTCATCTTTGGTTGCAGGCCAT
>JBGSBN010000256.1:0-4338 GCA_041730515.1 Methylacidiphilales bacterium
ATCCCTAAGGGATTATTCATTAATAAGAATATTCAATGCAATAATTTATTAAGAATTAAACACAAAAATAATTAATGGAAAATAAAGCCCCATCGGGGCGAACTTATGGTAGAATAAAACCTATGGAACTAACAAAGTCCCTTAGGGACGATCCTATTTTTAATTATTATAAAAACTCATTAGCTAAGTTGGCAAGCTCGCTTCTTTCGCCTTTTTCTAGTGTGATATGTGCATACATGCTATTATCTTTTATTCTATCCATTAAGTACGAAAGTCCATTTGATTGTGAATCCAAATAAGGTGTATCAATTTGATGAATATCGCCTGTAAAAATAATTTTTGTTCCCTCTCCTGCCCTAGTTATAATGGTTCTAACCTCAAGTGGTGTAAGGTTTTGAGCTTCGTCAATTATAAAAATAATATTCGATAAACTTCGTCCACGTATATAAGCCAATGGCGAAATAACAATCTTTTCATTATTCACCATCTCAGTAATTTTTTGATATTCCTTATCGGTTTCTTTCCATTGGTTTTGTATCATTTTTAAATTATCCCAAAGCGGTTCCATGTATGGATTTATCTTTGATTTGATGTCTCCAGGTAAATAACCAATATCTCTGTTTCCAAGCGGAATGATAGGACGTGCTAAATAGATTTGTCTATAATCGGATCTTTGATGCAAAGCGCCTGCCAATGCCAATAAAGTTTTACCTGTTCCGGCCATTCCTTGTATACTTACCAAACTTACTTTAGGATTTAAAATAGCATTTAACGCAAAGGCTTGCTCTGCATTTCTAGGCTTAATTCCATGCCCATTTTGTTTATCTACCTTCACCAAATTTTCGGTTTCTGATTCGTAATAACACAACACTGAACTGCGTTCATTTTTTAAAATAAAATAATGATTCGCTCTTGGTTTCTTTTTCATTACAAACTCATAATTGATTAACCCTTTGGCATATATTTCATCAATAATAGTTGATTTTACTTTTTCAATAATGGAGTTGCCTGAATACAATCCTTCCAAGTTTTTTATCTTACCGGTTTCGTAATCTTCGGCTAATAGATTAAGCGATTTTGCTTTTAAACGCAGGTTAACATCTTTAGTAATCAATACCACTTTACAATCAGGATTTTCTTCCTTCATTGCAATGGCCGCATTGATAATTTTATGATCGGCTTTGCGTTCGCCAAATACAATTTGCGCATCAATACTTTTAGGCTTTTCGTTCATTATTACCTTAAAGTTTCCACGCTTAGGCCCATTAATTGGCATCCAATTTTGAATGGTATATTGACCTGAAAGTTTATCCAAATACCTTATAAACTCACGTGCTTCAAAGTTGATGGTGTCATTACCTTTTTTGAAATTATCTAGTTCTTCCAATACCGTAATCGGTATAGCCACATTATGTTCTTGAAAATTTTTAATGGCATTATGGTCAAATAAAATAACCGATGTGTCTAATACAAAAATTTTCTTTTGAGGCTCAGTTTTATTAACTGAAACAGCTTTTTTGGTGTTTATATTTTTTGAGAGTGATTTTTTAGCTGCAACTTTTTTAACAGCTTTTTTTGCAATCGTTTTCTTAGCCATAATCTTGTTTCAATTAAAGTGTTGTTTTATCAAAAATGTATTTATATCAATTAAATTTGGCAATAAACTTTTAAACACTTGTTAATTGTATAAATTTGAACATTGAACAAGCTAATAGTTTACAATTACTTAATGTAGGTAACGTAAAGTTTTGCTTTTAAGTTTACCTTGCTTTTATAAATCAATGAAATTACAATTAGATTACAATCCGAAACCGCTTTTAGAGCCCATAAACATTAGCAATAACATACTTAGCATTGGTTCGTGCTTTGCAGAAAATATAGCTCAAAAACTACAGCAATTTCAGTTCAATATATCGGTCAATCCTAATGGAATAGTATTCAATCCTAGCTCCATTTTTATGCAGTTAACTAGTTATTTAGTTAACAATAATTTAACAGCAAATCAGTTGGTTCAATTTGATGGATTATGGCACAGCATGCAGCATCATGGCAGTTTTTCAGGCGCTAACCAACAACAAGTTTTAGATAAAATAAATAATGCAACTTATACCGCTCACCAAGCGTTATTAAAAGCTGATTACTTGTTTATTACCTTTGGTTCTGCTTGGGTTTATAAGTATGAACCCACCAACGAAATAGTAGCCAATAACCATAAAATGGATGGAAAATTGTTTAATAAAATTCTTTTAAACACACATTATTTAAATGCTGAATTTGAGAGTTTTTATACCAAACTAAAAGCAGTAAACCCAAATATAAAAATACTTTTTTCAATTAGTCCTGTGCGATATGTGCGCGATGGTTTATATGAAAATAATGTAAGCAAAGCTGTTTTACATCAATTAGTACATAATATTGTTAATCAGCATTCTACTGATTGTTTTTATTTTCCAGCATACGAAATTGTTATGGACGAACTTCGCGATTACCGATTTTATAAAGCTGATTTAGTTCATCCTAACGAATTAGCTATTGAATATGTTTGGCAAAAATTTGTAAATACTTGTTTAACAGAAACTAGCAAACAATTTATTACCGATTTAGAAAAATACATTTTATTAACCAATCACAAACCTTTACATACCGACAGTTTAAGTTATAAAAAAATGGAAGAACAAATACTTAATTTGCGCAACAGTTTAATGGAAAAATATCCATTTTTAAAATTAGAAAATCATGCTTAAAGATATAATAGAACCCGAATTTGATGGAGTTGGTGTAGCCGCAGTTTACGAACTTAATGAGGAGGGAGCACATGTATGGAATGTGTATTTGATTAACTTTAACAATGCTTTGATAAGTGGCGTATTAGTTAGCAGCAAAGGTTACGGAACCATTGATGGCGAAGAAGTTAAAACAAGTGCTTTACGCCATTTTTTAAAAGAAATAGATTCTTTAGATTATGGTAAAATTGAAGCCATTCACGAAGATGTTTTTGTATTAAATAACGAGTATTGGGTAAGCTTTTACCTAGATGGAAAAATATATGACCGTAAGTTTGTTTTTGTGGAGAATACCATTGAAAAAAGCCGATTAAACCATATCAACATCATTGATAAAAATGGCATTTTGATCATGTAAATTAAGTGCGAACTGCGGAATGACAAAAGTGCGAAGTAAATTTTCGAAGTTTTTAAGTTGCGGAGTTTTTAAGTTAGAAGTGCGAAATGCGAAATGACAAAAGTGCGAAGTAAATGTTCGAAGTGTTTAAGTTGCGAAGTTGTTGAGTTTTTAAGTTAGAAGTGCGAATTGCGAATTGACAAAAGTACGAAGTAAATGTTAGAAGTGTTTAAGTTGATAGTGTTAAAGTTGCAGAGTGTTTAAGTAACCACTAAGAAAACACGTTTAGATGTTGATTACTTCTAAGAAATCTGTGGCTTTTACTTCAAACTATCAAATAAAGCATCCAACTTTTGTTTGGCAATAATTTTTTGACCTTGCTCGCCTTCGGCAATAATTCTATCCCCTACTTGGGCTTTATACGTGCAAATAATTTCGTTTTTATAAATGCTTTTTACCGTAGCAGTGATAAGAACAGTAGAACCAACTAATGCTGGACTTTTATGGTTAATGGTTAAAAAAGTGCCAATGCCTTCTTCGTGAGCTTCCTTCATTTCCAATACAAATAACCTACAAGCCCATTCTGCGTCACGACCTAAAGCAAAAGTAGCATAAACCGGGTGCACATTTCCACTTTCAAAAGAAGCGCAATCTTCATTTAAAACCAATTTGGTAAATGTTTTAGTACTTCCTACTTCAAATAAATCAACTATCATTCTGTTTTTATGGTATCATCTAAATACACTACAATATTATCTTTTTTAGCTACATAATTGCTATGTTTTTTATAATGTTCGTTAGCTGAATCTAGGGCTACATTCAACTCATAACCAAGCAATAAAATAAATGTGTTAATATAAATAAGCATCATTATTACTATTAAAACACCTATGGAACCATACACTTTATTATAAGCATTAAAATGATTTACATAAAACGAAAAACCTGTGGTGGTAATTAAAATAATGGCACAGCTAAATAAAGCTCCTGCTGAAAAGAATTTCAATTTTCGAACCTTGGCTGGCGCATAATAAAATATTGCCGACACTATACTTAAACAAATGGCAGCAGCTACCAAATAATTTAACGATTGTAAACCAAACTTAGCAACAGAATGAGCTATAATATCTTTTTTATCAAGCCATTTTATACCAAAACTAGCCCCAGTAATTAAAGTAACAGATACAAAAATAGTAACCGCTACAAATACAGCCAATC
>JBGSBN010000257.1:0-4335 GCA_041730515.1 Methylacidiphilales bacterium
GCTAAGAGACCCCGGTCAAATTAAAACCAGCAATTTATTGTTCAATAAAGATACCAATCCTCTTTAATTTTTGATATAATACTTGTCAACTTTTAGGCCTTATTTTTAAACCTTGGTAATTAGGGTGTACCATTACTTCAATTCCATAAAGTGTATCGCCTTCTTCATCGTGATTGGTAATAAATCCATTATCACAAATTTCTTTCCAAGCATGGTCGTCATCATATTCATCCCAGCTAACTATTAAACTAGTGGCCGAACCCACAATTTTGCCTTCAAAAGTAATAACCTGCATTCCTTCAGGAAAAATTTTAAACTGACTTTCAAGCATTTCGTGCGACCACGGTTCGTTGTCTGAAAAGCATATTTTAGAAAGTGCAATAATTTCATCGAAATCGCCTTTTTCGGCATTTCTTTCTATTAATTTGGGCTTTCTACTATTGCGTATTTTCATAAAATATTTTTTTTATCTAATCATCAATTTAAGCGAAACAATATTGCTTGCGCCAATCAAACCTGAGTTAAATGCATTGCCTAAAGCATAATCAATTTGAATTTTATTTAACTTTAAGCCTACACCAAGCGAAGGAGAAATATTATAGGAATTGGTGCCATCCACATTTTTTACTTTTTGAAAATTATTGAGACCTCCTCTTACAAAAATTACTTGTTTGTAACCTAATTCAGTTCCAAAACGAGGATCTAAATTTAAATATTTACTCGAAATTACTGTATTTCTTTGTCCGTCTGTATTTACATCAAACTCCAAACTTCCCAAAACAGAGAACCAATTTTTAACGTAACTATAACTTCCACCTACTGTAAGTTTAGGTAGTGTTAGCTCTAAATTATTAGTTGGCAAAGCATTGCCTGTGCTTAATAATTGGGCTTTATCGGCCTCGCTAAAAGTATAATTCCAAGCATTAAAAGTAGTGGTAACATCGCGTAACATAACACCAAATCTAAATCTTTTAAGTTTATACATGGCACTTGCATCAATTCCAAAACCCCAAGCATTGGCAAATTCGCCTATAATCCTTCGAATAATTTTAACATTTCCACCTAATTGTAAATTTTCAATAAATTGGGTTTCTGTAGCGTAACTTCCAATAAAAGCATAATCAACAGCCGAGAAACTTGAAATTTTGGTGTAATCAACTTGTCCATTGCTATTTACTAAATACAAAGTATTGGGAATATTATCTACTCCAGAACGAATAATAGAAATTGCAGCTACCGATTTTTCACTTAACCTAAATGCGCCAGCTAAATAATCATGGGTTAAAATGCCTGCAAATTGGCTATTTCGCATACCAATTAATTGAAATTTATCTTTCATATTTAACAATGCAGCAGGATTATAATAACCCGCTGTAACATCGTTAACAGCAGCAACAGAAGCACCGCCTAATGCCAAATTTCGGGCACCAACACCAATATTTAAAAACTCATTACTATACTTTAATTGCGCATTACCAGCCTTGTAAAAAGCGATGGTAATTAATAAAAGGATTATTTTTTTCACGTATAATTTATTAATTGATAGAATTGTTAATTTTTATAACTCCGATTTTGTTTCTGCTTTTATCAGCCATACTAACCTTATTTATAAAACACATTTTTTAACTCTGCTAATATAATCATTGGGTCTTTAAAATGTGTTTCTTCTATTTTATTTATTAATTTTTTCAAAAATAACTTATCGCTCATGGTCATTTCTATTCCTGATCCATATTTAAAAACTCTTCCAATGGAATAAACAAAGCTATCATCATTGGCATAACCGAATAAGTATTTCACTTTACAAAAATGCTCAAATTGTTGAATAAACGTATCAATATTTTTGTTTGAAAAACGTAAAACGAATTGGCTAAGTATTTTAGTATCAATATGGCTTAAATCATCATAAAATTGATGGCAAACAGAGGGGAAAAACCTCACTAAAAGTCTATCAATCATCATTTCCATTAAAATATGAGCCAAAAACCATTTGCGGTTTATATGCGCCAATGGTTCAAACTGCTGTAATTCGTGGTTAATTATTTGGCTATATTTTTCAAAAAAAACAGAAGGATGAAAAACCTTATCGGCTTGCAAATGTGCTTTGCAGCCTAAATGCAGTTGTATTTCATCTTTACTTAAACCATTTACCTCTTGATCAAAACCACGTGCTACATTGCGGGCAAAATCTGGTAAAAATAAAGCCCCATTATAATAAAAGTTATTCTTTTCGTAATCAATATAATAATGCGAAAGGTAGTTCAATGGTTAAAATTATGAATTATGAATTAATTTGACGCAAGGCGTGAATGAATTTTGAATTATTTTCTTTTATGGTATGATTGAATTTTGAATTGTGGGTACTGAACCTCTCGAAGCTTGTATTAATTGATTAATAATTTACGTTATTGCTCCTCCATATCGCTAAGTTCCAGCTCTAAAGCCTCGGTAGAAATATTGATTTCTATTAACGAAAGTGTTAAAGATGCTAAAAAAATAAGTAAACTAAGTCCAAAAATAATTTGCGCCACAAGGGTGTAGTTTACATAAAGCAAAGCCATGCAAAGTACACAAAAAAATATACAGAGTACTCCTAATCCTTGCATGTATTTTATTAATTTAATGCGTAACCTTAGGTTTTTTAACTGTGCCATTACTATTTTTTCATTTTCTCTGCCTAATAAAAATTTGGTGTGTAAATTTCTGATTAAACTGGCCAAAGCTAAAAACCTATTGGTATAAGCCAGCATTAGTAAACTAATGGCAGGAAATAATAAAGCTGGAGTATTAATGGTAAGTTCCATTGTTGTAATTTAATAACGTAAAAATTTTACAATCTATAAAATAATAATATTATTGAATAATAAAATGTTCAAATTGGTTATTCTAAAATGTATTCTTCAGCTTCTAAACCATCGTTTTCAAGCCTAATAATAGTTTGATGTTTATGAGTTCCAATTATTAATGCTTCCGCAATAAATAAACCATCTTCCTCCTCTACCAACACATCGTCAATTACTTGATTAATCATACTTTTCCAAGCATTGGTATTACTAGCATCGCGGGTTTGGTATAGCAAACTTCCATTAAACTCTACTTGTAATTGGTGGTTCAATAAGTTGATATCTAAATTAGGAATTGGTAAAATCATTTCACTAATTTCGTCTGCTTTTTGCAAAATTAGCTTTGATTCATCAGTAAATTGCAATTCAATATATTCCACAAAACTAAAAATATATTGAGGATTTGCCTTATTTACCCAAAAGTGATAATTAATCTTTATAAGTGTTTTACCTTCAGCACTTTTTAGTAACTTGAGGTGTTCAGCATTGTAATACATAATTACTTGGCTAAATTGTCTAATGCTATCAAGATGGTTTTTTCCATTTTGTCTTCAAAGTCTTCATATCCATTTTTTTCAAATGGTAAACCTGTAATACTTTGATAAAGTTCTACATATCTGTTTGTAATGCTATCTATCAAATCATCTGGAAAAGTTGGTGCAGTTGCACCTTCTTGCCCTTGAAAACCTTGGCTTATTAACCATTGACGAACAAACTCCTTAGATAATTGGCGTTGTTGTTGGTCTTTAGCTTGAATTTCTTCATAAGTATCAGCATAAAAATAGCGTGATGAATCAGGGGTATGAACTTCGTCCATAAGCATAATTACCCCGTCTTTATTTCCAAACTCATATTTTGTATCAACCAAAATTAAACCTTGTTTTGAAGCAAAATCAGTTCCAAAAGCATATAAGGCGCGAGTATATTTTTCAATTTTTTCAAAATCTTCCTCACTTACCAAGCCTTGAGCTATTATTTCCTCTTTACTAATATCTGTATCGTGTCCGCTAGTAGCTTTTATGGTTGGTGTAATAATTGGTTCTGGAAATTTATCGTTTTCCCTCAATCCTTCAGGCATTGGAACACCACAAATTATTCGTTTTCCACTTTTATACTCACGCCAAGCATGACCAGTTAAATAACCGCGAATAACAATTTCAACCTGATAAGGCACACATTTATGACCGATAGTTACATTAGTATGTGGTGATGAAATAATCCAATTAGGAACTATGTGTTTTGTTAAATCAAAAAAGAATGCCGCAGTTTGATTAAGTACTTGTCCTTTATAAGGAATTGCCTTAGTCATTACCACATCAAAAGCCGAAAATCTGTCCGTTGCTACCATTAACAATACATCGTCATTGATATTGTAAACATCACGAACTTTGCCTCTGTAAAAGTTTTTTTGTTTAGGAAAAAAGAAATTGGTGGCAATTATGGCTTTCATATTTTATAATAAAATTTAAGGGTACAATAATACTCTTTTATG
>JBGSBN010000258.1:0-4331 GCA_041730515.1 Methylacidiphilales bacterium
TCATTTTCGGTTTCAAAACCTACCCAATTTAAAGGCATATTTTTATTATTAAGGTTTAGCTTTAAATGATTTACCATGTATTGATAAACGGCTTGTTCTGCGGCTTTAATTTGCTCACTTTTAGTTAAATCGTATTTTACCTTATTGGTGTTTAATAAAATTTGTTCTAAATCATCAATAAATAATTTACAACTTACATTCAAATTTTTTTGCTGTGTATCTACTTTTATAGAAGTTAGGCTGAAATAAAATTTATGTTTTGGAGCAAAACTCATTAAAGCCAGTATCAGTAATAAGTTCCTTAATTGTTTCATGTTTCAAAACTATATAATTTTTACCATTATTAATTAGAAAAGTTACTAGTGTTATTTCCAATAAATTTATAAATTTACCAATAAAAATTAAGGTTTGATTTCAATTTTTAAAAGTTGGCTGCTAATTGGTATTGAGCATATTACCGATTTAAATGGTAATGACCATATGCTATTTTTATTGGCACTTTGTTGCTCTTATGGTTTAGCAAATTGGAAAAAACTGCTCATTATTATTTCTGCCTTTACCATTGGCCATTGTATAACTTTGGCTTTGAGTGTAACTCATTTTATAACCATCAATTCTAATTTAGTTGAGTTTTTAATTCCAATTACCATTATCATTACTTGTGTGGTAAATTTATTACATTTATATTTTAAAATATGCTATAATATAGTGTATAATTATGCGTTAACAATTTGTTTTGGATTAATTCACGGGCTCGGTTTTTCTACCCTTTTAAAACAAATATTAGGAAAGGAAGACTCCATTATTTTTCCATTATTTTCATTCAATATTGGAATTGAAATAGGGCAAATATTCATTGTGTTTCTTGCCGTTTGGGTTCAGCGTTTTTTTATGCAATTATTTAATTTGAAACTACAATATTTTACTTTTATAGTTTCTATAATTATATTTATTATTGCCATGCAAATGGCATTCAATAGGGCTTTTATATTATTGAATTAGGATTTTTTTCATTAGAAATAAATAGCTCAATTGTTCTTTTTTACAAAATTCTCATTAATTAAACTAAGATTATTACCTATTAGTTTAAGTCATTTATAGCTAGGTAAGCCATTAATCCAACTCCAATGGAAAGTGCATTTTCGTCAATATCAAAAGTTGGTGTATGTACTGATGATACAATTCCTTTTTCCTCGTTTCGGGTACCTAATCTATAAAAACAGGCAGGCATAATTTGACTATAATAAGCAAAATCTTCTGCAGCCATCCATGTGTCTAAATCCACCACATTTTCAGCACCTAAATAAGCAATAGCAGCATTTTTTGCCTTTAGCGTTAATTGTTCATTATTTTTTAAAAATGGATAACCTCTATGCACTTCAAATTCGCATTTACCACCCATACTTTCCGCCATTAAAGTAGCCATTGTAATCATTTTTTGGTGTGCTTCAATTCGCCATTTTTCATCTAAGGTTCTAAAAGTTCCTTCAATATTTACCTCGTTAGGAATTACGTTAGTAGCTCCATTGGCCATTACTTTTCCAAACGATAAAACACTTGGGATAATTGGCGAAGCCATTCGACTTACCAATTGTTGAAGTGAGATGATAATATGTGCAGCAATTACCACAGGGTCAATATTTAAATGAGGCATAGCACCATGTCCGCCTTTGCCTATTACTTTTATAAAAAGTTCATCGCTGCTAGCCATGTAAAGTCCGCTTTTAAAGCCTACTTTTCCAACTGGAATTAAAGGCATTACATGTTGTCCAAATATGGATTCTGGAGTTGGATTTTCTAGGGCTTTTTCAGCAATCATAATGCTTGCACCTCCTGGTAATTTTTCTTCGCCAGGCTGGAAAATTAACTTGATAGTTCCTTCAAATTCATTTTTTAAACTAAATAAAATTTGGGCAGCACCCAACAAACATGTGGTATGTACATCATGTCCGCATGCATGCATTACACCTTCATTTTTTGATTTATAAGTTACCTCATTTCGTTCAAAAATTGGCAATGCATCCAAATCAGCTCTTAATGCTATTGTTTTTTTAGTTGGATTTTTTCCTTCTATTAATGCCACCAAACCAGTGTTGGCCTTGTGTTCAATTTTTGTAATACCAATAGAAAGCAATTCATTTTTTACAAATTTACTTGTCTCAAACTCTTCAAACGACAATTCAGGATTGGCATGTAAATGATGCCTAGTTTCAATAATTTTTGAAAAATTATGTTGAACAAGTTGTTTTATTTGATCAATTAATGGATTGGTCATGATTTAAATATTGGTTTCAATTTTAGGCAAATAGTATTTAAAAGAAAATAGTTGCAAATTTATAAAAACAAAAAAATCAGCACTTTTTATAAAATGCTGATTTTTTGTGCTCCGGAAGAGATTCGAACTCTTACACCTTTGCAAGCACCACCCCCTCAAGGTGGCGTGTCTACCAATTCCACCACCGAAGCAAATGCTTATGCGGCTTTTGTATGAATTCTGTTTTTAGCAGATAATGCGCGTTTGCTGCGTAATTTACCAAAACTTTTGTTTTTCATTTTACCTTTTTTCGATCTTAAATCACCTTTTCCCATTGTTATATTTTTTAAATTAATTGTTGCAAATGTAGTAAATAAATTAAGCTTACAAACCTTTAAATATAGCTTTTATTGGTTTTAATATAAATTCAATAGATTCTACCGTAAAATCAAAGCCGTCAATAATTGATTGGAAAGCTACTACAACATAGGTTAATAGAAAAGTTACTATAATTACTTTTATAAATCGGGTAACGCTGAACATAATAATTTAATTAGCTAATTTTTAACACTTCAAATATATTTTTTTTAAAGCAAATAAATATATCCCTTATTCACATATTTTTGAAAATGTATTTATTATTGACAATAAAATATTTTTTAAATGGATAGCAATAGTTTTAGTATAAATAATGGTGTTTTAAAAATTGAAGTAAATCAAAAAGGTGCCGAACTCTCATCAGTACTTCAGTTAAATAACCAATTTGAGTTTATGTGGAATGCCAATCCTGCTGTTTGGAATAGGCATGCGCCTGTACTATTTCCTATTGTTGGTAAATTAAACAACAATAAAGTGCTTATTAACAATAGTTTATATGAAATGGGTCAGCATGGTTTTGCACGTGATTGTGATTTTGATTTGGTGAATAAAAACGAGACCGAATTGCAGTTTTTGCTGAAAAGTAACTCAACTACGCTTGCAAAATATCCGTTCGATTTTGAATTATTAATCGGGTATGCTTTTACCGAAATTCAAAATCAACTAAAAGTAACTTACAAAATTTGTAATCAATCGGCTATTGAAATGCCTTTTAGCATTGGTGCTCATCCAGGATTTAGGTTACCTGTACCTGATTTAAACGAATATGAAATTGATTTTTTTGATGCCAATTCCATCGAACGTCACCTGCTTTTAGATGGTTTGTTTAACCATCAAACTGAAACTTTGCCTTTAACCAACCACAAATTGAATTTAAGTGAAGAAGTATTTGATAAAGATGCCATTGTACTTAAAAATTGCGCTAATAAAACCATTAGCCTCAATCATAAAAAGTCTAATTTTAAAGTATCTTGTTCATTTACTGATTTTACCGATTTAGGCATTTGGGCTAAAAAAGGAAATCATCAATTTGTTTGTTTAGAGCCTTGGTTAGGTTATGCCGATGATATTGGCTTTGACGGTGATATAGATTTGAAAAAGGGTATTGTAAAATTACCTAAAAACGAAATTTTTGAGGCGGCTTATTTTTTAAATTTCACCAGCTAATGTTAACACATAACCAGTTATTTTATCAATTGGCCATTAAACAAATCCCCAATGTGGGTAATGTTACTGCCAAAACTTTAATTAGTTATTGTGGAGGTATTGAAAATGTTTTTAAACAAAGTAAATCCAAGCTATTAAAAGTTCCTGGAATTGGCGCCACAATAGCCGAAAGTATTGTTTCATTTAAAGATTTTAAACGTGCCGAGGATGAACTTTTATTTATTGAAAAATTCAAAATAAAGCCCCTTTTTTATCTAGATAAAGATTATCCAAACCGATTAAAAGATATTGAAGATGCACCTACTTTATTGTTTTATAAAGGGAATGCCGATTTAAATAATTCAAAAGTTGTATCCATTATTGGTACACGCAATGCTACCGAATATGGAAAAGCATTTACCGATAATTTGGTAGAAGAGTTAAAAGCAACCAATGCTTTAATCGTAAGTGGTTTGGCTTATGGTATAGATTTTCAAAGTCATAAAGCAGCAGTAAATCAAAAACTACCAACTGTAGGAGTGGTAGCTCATGG
>JBGSBN010000259.1:0-4311 GCA_041730515.1 Methylacidiphilales bacterium
GTCCAGTACGCGTCGTCCTCCGGCGCCACGTGGTGGATCTCCTCCGAGGACTGCAGCAGCGCGGCGGACAGGTGGACCATGGCGGTGAGGGGAGTGTGTCCCTGGGGCATGATCCTCTTTAATGGTGCTCCGTACGATTCATTTGTATTTAGTACTAATGGATTTATTAAACTCGGTCGTGATTCTGCTTCACGTCATTTTTTATTTAACACCATGGCTCAACCGCCTGCTAATGGTCCTTTTACAGCCGGTACCACTCCAACTCCACTAGCAAAAGACAGTTCTTTATTATTTGCATTTGGACAAGATTTGCATGCTGGAGCTTCTAACTCCGAATTCAGGTATTTTACATCAGGTTTTTTTGGTTCACGTGTTTGCACTGTTCAATGGAAAAATGTTAAAGATAAACTTCAAGCTGGATCAGGTAGTTTATACGACACCATCAACTTTCAAATAAAACTATATGAAGGAACAAATGTGGTAGAGTATGTTTATGGAAAGTGGAACACTACAATAGTGCTATCAGCGGTTCGCTTTTCAGCCATTGGAATTGTAGGTAGTAGTGTTACTAATGCAGCTCAAAACTTACACTTGGTTAAAGGTTCTACCATTGCGTGGGCAAGTTCAATAGCTACCCAAGGTTTTTATCTTAATAATGCTGTAAACTATAGAAATAGTATAAGTACGCCTGCTGGCCCAGCTCCAGAAAATGGACGGAAGTTTACTTTTACCCCTATTACGTTGAACGATGCAAGTGTGAGGGTAATATATGCGCAAGGTAAGGTTTCTTTACGAAACTCATTGCCAGATTCTATAGGTGCAAATATTATCAATAATGGAGTAAATGGCTTAACTAGCTTACCTGTAACATTAACCATTACTGGTGCACATACTTACACGAGTACTGTTGTTGTTCCAAACCTAAACCCAGGTGCTAATATTACTGTTAACTTCCCTCCTTTTACCCCAACCAATGCGGGTTCGTCTATTATTAATATTTCTGTTCCGGCTGATGATAATAATGCGAATAATCAATTAAATAATAGTTACTTAGTAAGTAATTTCCAAATGAGCTATAGAGATACTTTGTTAGCACATTCAGGTAGTAATGGTATTACCATTCCTAATTTTTGGGGTGCAAAATTTTTCATAAAAGATACTGCCATTATTACTACAGTTAGAACCTTTTTAGTTTCAAATTCGGATGTAGCAGGCGATACAGTTTGCGGGATGATTTTAGATACACTTGGAAACGTTATTGGTCGCTCACCAAATTATATTGTTCAAACATCTGATTTAGGAACTACTTTAAATTTCAATATTTCTTTGCCACCTTTGGTAATTAATAGAAGCATAATTACAGGTATTGCCGGTGCAACTTCATTTAACGGACTTAACTATTTTTTAGGCACTTCACAAACCGAAGCACCAATAAGAGCGAACAATCCGTTTTATTTTTTAACTACTGGAACAGCATTAAGTAATTCGGTTGTTGGATCGTTTTATGCCACACCAGGAACTGTAGGCGGGCAGGCAAGCAGACTAATGATTGAAACTTATACTCGTCCAATTCCACAAATAGATGCATCGCCAGTTGGAACCAATCTTTCGTCAAAATATAATATTCCAACAGGTGTAAATATTCCACTAAGGATTATTGTTCGAAATTCAGGCAGACAAACTCGTCCTTCAGGATCAATTTCTGTAAGATACAGAGTTAACAACGGGCCTGTAATTGGGCCTGTAGTAAACACTACTGCTATTAACTCATTAGATACTGCAGGTGTTTTATTTGCTGGCATTAATTTATTGAATTTTTCAACTCCTGGTACTTATAGTATAAAAATATTTACCACATTAACCAACGACTCTTTAATTGGAAATGACACCATTGTTTTAAATTATACAGCTACACCTCAAAATACCATTCCTACCAGAACAAATAGTAGTAATTTAACTTCGTTGTGGTTTATTGATAATGCTAGTCCAGTAACTACTATTTGGAAAACTGGAACATGTGTATTAGCAAATGGAACCTCAGGAACTTCTTATTTTGCCGATAATTTAAATTTTAAAAGTGAAGGCAGATTAGTTTCAAAATCATCATTTAACTTTAGTGTTAATGCTAATCCAACCTTATTTTATTCATTAGCACATGCACCAAAAATATCAAGTGGACAAGATGATACTTTAGATATTGAGGTATCTACTGATGGAGGTAATACTTTTACAGTGATAAAAACATTTATTGGCAAATCAAGTGATCCAACATTAGGCACTGTAGCTGCACAAAATACTATTTTTGTTCCTTCAGCTTCATCTAATTGGCTTAATAATACAGTAAGTTTAAGTGCTTACGCTAATAATACAAATGTATTAATTGCATTTAGAAGTAGGTCTGGCTTTGGCAATAGTGTATATATTGATAATATCAATGTTTTAAATCCAACTAGCTTAAGCGCTCAAAATGTAACTTCAATTGGAGTATATTCTTCAGGCATTGTAAGCGTATTTTATAATACTGGAATTGGAAGCATTAATGGCGCTTTATCAATCAGTCGCTTTGCAGGATCACCAGTATTTAGTAATGCGAGCCCAGTTTTTGCAACTAATACTACAGCTACCACTCCTAATGCCGCTATTTTTACGCCAAATGTCATTAGTCCAAGCGCTTGGTTTACCATTAATTACTCAGGAATTGGAACCAATAATGCGCCAGGTACAGCACCATTCGACTTGCAAATTAACACCGCTGCTATTGGTGGAGTTCAAAGCCGTGATAGTTTATATATTGTTAGAAGAAGCGAAAGCAATGGAAGTTGGTTACCTGTAACCACTGGTATTTTTTCAACTACTTTAACTGCTAATGGCTTAACTCAATATGGCGATTATGGAATAGCTAGTTCATCATCGGTTAATACCTTACCTGTTAAATGGTTAAATTTTAAAGGTGCGCTTATTGGAACCAACCAAGCTAAGTTAAATTGGGCTACAGCTACAGAGGTAAATAATAGTAAATTTGAAGTAGAAAGATCTACAGAGGGAGCTAAAAACTGGGAATTAATTGGAACTGTTAAAGGAAATGGAAATACCAATAATGTTTCAAGCTACCAATTCATTGATAATTTTAGTGAAGAAACCTCGAAAGTAATTTATTACCGTATTAAACAAATTGACTTTGATGGTAAATTTACTTATTCTAATGTAATTAAATTAGATCTATTGAATGAGATTGATTTACCTGAAATTGAAGTTGGGCCAAATCCTTTTGACAATAATTTAGTTATTAACTTTAATACAATTGGCGATGGTTCGGTAAAAATTAATTTATACGATACTAATGGTAAATTAGTTCGCGAAAACACAAATAATGGAAACGAAAGTGTAATAATCGATAATTTATCAGGACTTTTACCAGGATTATATATTTTAAAAGTGAACCAAAGTGGGGTAATAACCACCTTTAAATTGGTTAAGTAAACACTAGGCTGTAAAATAAATAATTCGATTTTTAAAAGAGGTTGCTCCGCAAAAGAGCAACCTCTTTTTTTTGAGACTTAATCAATTTTTGTCATAAAAATTTTGAAAAATCAATCCATTTAATTGGCTCGAAAAATTATTAGATGAAAAGTTTCAATTAGCTCGTTGTAAAATCAAAATAACACCAAAACACTTTAACAATTTTTTTTTGAATAAGAAATTTTTTTTGAATAAAATGCCAAATATTAAATATCCTTATTTTATTGATAAGTACATTTTAATTCAAAAAAACAAGCGAAAAAAAAATGCCTTGATTACTTGTTGAAAACTAAAAATGGAGCATTTTAGAGTATTAAAAATCAAACACTTATGCGGATATTAACAATCCTGTGATTAACTTTTTAAAACATCCTAAAGCTACTCTATGTATTATTGTAGTGGGTAAAAAACAAAAACACTTAAATAAATTTATAAATAATTTAAATGTTTAAACTTTTCAAACTTTAGATAACAGGAACATAACAAAATATTAGCAAAAAAATAAAGGAAATGCAAAATCAAGATGAATTATTATTGAGAGAAAACAAAGATAGATTTGTTATTCTACCCATTAATTATCCAAAAGTTTGGGAAATGTACAAAAAACATGAAGCAAGTTTTTGGACGGCTGAAGAAATTGATTTAAGTGACGACATTAAGGATTGGAATAAGTTGAATGATGGCGAACGTCATTTTATTTCGCATATTTTGGCATTTTTTGCTGCAAGTGATGGAATCGTAAACGAAAACCTCGCTGTTAATTTTATGAGCGAAGTTCAATTGCCTGAAGCT
>JBGSBN010000260.1:0-4214 GCA_041730515.1 Methylacidiphilales bacterium
TTATAAACAACAAAAATGTAGTTTTATCACCGCATATTGCCGGTTGGACTTTTGAGAGCTATGAAAAAATTGCGCAATCCATACTCTTAAAATTAACTGACTTAAAATAAGCACAATAAAATTACTTGAGCGGCTATTTTGAGGGATGTTTGATTTATTCAATAAAACACTTTTAATTTACGCTCTTAAAATCAATCCAATTAATAATTTGTAACAAACATTTACATGAGAAGGATATATTTATTATTAGCGGCCTTAATAGGCCTTTCAGCTTTGGCCACAGCCCAATCTAATTTGGGTGTGCTAACTGTAAAAGTAACAGATCAGGCAAACAAAAAGCCTATAGAATTTGCTGTTGTAACCATTGAAGGTGGAGGAGGTATCAAAAAATCGAATTACACCGATAAAGATGGTGAATTTTCATTTACTGCTATTCCATCTGGTAATTACAACATTACAGTTTCAAGTACTGGTTATCAAAAAACACGTTTAGAGGATGTTCCGGTAAAAGGTGATAATAAGATTACTACCAGAACTATTTCTTTATCAAACAAAGATTTGAATACAGTTTATGTATCAAGCAACAAAACCCAATTAATTGATCCTGATGATCCTACAAATCAGAATTTAAACAAAATTCAAAACAAGCCAACTCAAAACTTAAATACTTTGGCCGGTTCTTTACGTGGTGTTGAATCTCGTGGAGGTGGTGCACCAAATATTCGTGGTTCACGTGCTGAAAACACAGCCTATTATATTGATGGTGTTCGTGTTCAAGGTATAAACTTACCTGCAAATGCCATTGAAAACTTGGAAGTAATTACAGGAGGTACTCCAGCTTCTTATGGTGATTTTACAGGTGGGGCTATTAGTGCTACAACCAAAGCGCCAACTAAACAATGGATTCGTTTTTTCGAATATAGAACATCAAGTCCTTTTTATGGATATTTAGATAACTCACATCAAAACGAATTTACTTCATTCATTTCTGGACCAATCATGCTAAAAGACAAAGGAGTGGATGGTAGAGAAAAGGTTTTAGTAGGTTTTACAAATTCAATAAGAGGTGCATACTCGTTAGATGGTGGATTACCAGCTGTTGATGTATTTAAGGTAAAGGATGCAAAAATGAAAGAATTAGAGGCTATTCCAGTTCGTCCTAATTCATTAGGAACTTTAGTTCCTGCTGCTGAATTTTTAACTAAAAATGATTTAGAAAAAGTAGATTATCGCCAAAATGTAGCTTCTTATAATATTAATACTAGCGGTAATTTTAACTACCAGCCAAGTAATAACATGAACTTTAAATTGGGTTACCAAGCACAGTTTTTTGCAGGTAACAATTGGAGCAGTTTTCATTCATTATTAAACTCTGCAAATAATTCAAGAACAGAAGGGTACAGAGGATTGATTTATTTACAATTTACCCAAATGTTTAATAAAAAAGAAGATACCGCTAAAGCAAGATTAGAAGCTGCATTAACTAGTGGTGTTAAAATTTCGGATGCATATTATACCGTTCGTGTTAGTTATGAACGTAATTACTCTGAAACATTTGATGCCAACCATGGAAAAGATTTTTTCAGATATGGTTATGTAGGAACATTTAAAACTTATAATGCACCTGCTTACGCATCAGTAAGAAAATCATTTGGCCAACCTGCAGATACCATTACATTGCAAGATGGAAGAAAGATGTATTTATCAGGATATACCCGTCAAACAGGTTTTAGAGATACTGCCTTTACATTTCAAAAAGCAAACTTCAATACCACAAGAGGTAACTACACACAAGCATTCCTAAATTATTATGGCGCAAATAATTTTAATAATTTTAACACATTAAGAGGTTTAGGTGCTTTGCAAAATGGTGACGATCCACAATCAATATACTCAAGTATGTGGGGTAATTTAGCTGATGTTCAAACAGGTTATTCAAAAAGTTTGTTCGAAAATTACATTGTATATTTAGAATCGAATGCAACAATTGCACCAAGAAGAAACTTAAAAGCTAAACATAACTTACAATTTGGATTAACTTACGAACAACGCTTTCAAAGAAGTTATAACTTAAGCGCAAGTGGATTATGGCAGTTAATGCCATTATTAGCTAACCGTCAATTTACAGGTTTAGATTCAATTGGTATTGCTAAATTTGATGCAAATGGTGTTTTTCAAGATACCATTTCTTTTAACAGAAGAATAAATGCTGCTGAGCAAACAGAATTTGATAAAAATTTAAGAGCTAGGTTAATCAGCCAAGGTGCTACCGATAATAATGGTAACCCTATTACTGACCAAACCTTTTTAGACATTAATTCATATGCACCAGGAAGCTATAATTTAAATATGTTCTCGGCAAATGAATTATTAAACAATGGTAACTCATACATAGGATACTTTGGTTATGACCATTTAGGAAATGAAGTAACTGGCAAACCTGGTATTAACGAGTTTTTCAAAAACAGAATTTTACCTGCTTACCAACCTATTTATTCAGCAGCTTGGATTCAAGATAAATTCCAATTTAAAGATTTAATTTTACGCGTTGGTGTTCGTGTTGAGCGTTTTGACGCAAATCAATTGGTATTACGCGATCCATATTCTATGGTTCCTATTTTAACAGCTGGAGAAGTAAAACAAGGAGCAGCAGGTTCTAAAATTTCTGAAGAGATAAAAGCAGCTATTCCTACTACAGTTCAAGATAATTGGAAAGTATATATCTCTACTGATAATTTCTCGGCTAATAGCTATGGAATAGCAGGTTACCGCGATGGTAACAAATGGTACGATAAAAATGGTAATCCTGTTTCAGATCCAGCAGCTATTCAGCGTGCTGTAGGTACTAGTCAAAATGTTCCTTTGGTTTCAGACCCAAATAATTCAAAAGTACCAACTGCTGAATCGTTTAAAGATTATGTACCAGATGTAAAAGTTTTACCTCGCGTATGGTTCTCTTTCCCTATCAGTACCTCATCGCAGTTTTATGGTACTTACGATATTTTAACTCAAAGACCAGGTAGTAATGTGGCGCAAATTGATGATTATTTTTATTTATCAAATAGATTGACTGGAGTAATTGCTAATCCTGATTTGAAAATGACTCAAGTTACAGATTATGAAATTGGTTTCCGTCAACAAATCGGTAAAAATTCAGCAATTGGAATTATTGCCTCTTACCGCGAAAATAGAAACATGACTACCTTATTTAATTATGTTCAAGCTTGGCCAAATACTTACACTACTGTTGGTAATATTGATTTCTCAACTGTTAAATCTGTAGGTTTAGAATATAAGTTAATTGACATGGGTAATGTAAACGTTGATGCTAATTACCAATTACAATTTGCAGATGGAACTGGTTCTAACGTATCTTCAAGTGCTTCATTAATACAAGCTGGTTTGCCAAATAATAGAACTATTTTCCCACTTGATTTTGATACACGTCATACATTTAAAACCAATTTTGACTTCCATTACAAAGAAGGAAAAAAATATGATGGACCAGTAATTGCTGGTAAAAAAATATTAGAAAATGCAGGATTCAATTTTATTTTCTCAGCATATTCTGGTCGTCCATACACTCAAAACTTAATTTCAACTCCTGATGGTGTTCAAAGTGGTGCGGCTGTAAGAAGTCCAATAAAAGGAACTCCTAATGGTGCTAATTTACCTGCACAATTCAATATTGACTTAAACGTTGATAAGAACTTTACCATTAAAAATAAAAGTGCTGGTGCTAGAGTTAAAGAATATAAAATGCGTGTATTTTTAACAGTAACTAATTTATTAAATGCAGCCAATGTAACGGGAGTATTTAGATATACAGGAAGTGCTTACAATGATGGTTATTTAACATCGCCATTTGCCGCAGATCAAATTCGTACTGCAACCAATGCACAATCATTTGTTGACCTATATAATACAAGAATGGTTAATCCTGATAGATTTTTATTACCTCGCTTAACCCGTATTGGAGTATCAGTTCAATTTTAAAATAAAAAACTAATTTTATGTTAAACTTTAAATATTTAAAAACAGCATCACTTGTATTAAGTGTTATAGGTTTTATAAACCTACAAGCCCGCGAAAATATTGGCCTAGGCAAATTAACAGGTAAGTCAACCAATGTTTTACCAAATATAAAGTCTAATCCATTATCAAAAATGGGAGCAGGTTGTTCTCCAGCCACAGCTCAAAAAGAACTTTCAATC
>JBGSBN010000261.1:0-4183 GCA_041730515.1 Methylacidiphilales bacterium
TTACAATTATAATCCAACACCTGACTCTTTAAATGCTGATGAGAAAAATACATTATGGGTGCTCAAGCCAATGTTTGGACAGAATATATTACCACATTTTCACATGTTGAATACATGTCCTTACCACGAATGAGTGCGCTTTCGGAGGTTTTATGGACCAATACCGAAAATAAAAATTACCAAAGTTTTATGGATAGACTAAAGATTCATTCAGCCATTTTAGACAGAATGAAAGCCAATTATGCCAAACACTTTAACACTACCAATTAATGACAGATAGAAGAAAATTTTTAAAAACATCGGCTTTAGCTTCAGCTGCATTATTGGTAAATGCGTGTAGCAATGATAAACCCAAGGTCAAAGCCAAAGTAAACAAACCCATTGTACTTTCTACTTGGCGTTTTGGAATTGAAGCTAACCAAGCTGCTTGGGCTATTTTAAGTAAAAACGGTAAAGCTTTAGATGCGGTAGAAGCAGGTGTTATGGTTCCTGAAGGCGATCCAAAAGAACGCAGTGTTGGTTACGGAGGAAGACCTGATAGAGATGGTCGTATTACTTTAGATGCGTGCATCATGGACGAACTTTCAAATATTGGTTCAGTAGCAGGTTTGGAGTTTATAAAACATCCAATTTCGGTAGCTAGGGCTGTTATGGAAAAAACGCCACATGTAATGTTAGTGGGCGATGGTGCTCTGCAATTTGCACTTTCACAAGGTTTTAAAAAAGAAAACCTGATGGTGGAAGAATCAGAAAAAGAATGGAAAGAGTGGTTGAAAGATTCTGAATATAAGCCTATTGCAAATATTGAAAACCACGATACCATTGGCATGATTGCTTTAGATAGTCATGGAAATCTTTCAGGTGCTTGTACCACAAGTGGCATGGCTTATAAAATGCATGGTCGTGTGGGCGATTCGCCAATAATCGGTGCTGGTTTATATGTAGATAACGAAGTAGGGGCAGCTACGGCCACAGGTCATGGTGAGGAAGTAATCAGAATTGCTGGTTGCCATCTGGTGGTAGAGTTAATGCGTCAAGGAAAAACACCTCAACAAGCTTGCGAAGAAGCTGTGGCTAGGGTAGTTAAATTAATGGATTTACGTAAAAAGGATTTAAAAGATATTCAAGTAGGTTTTATAGCATTGAATAAAAATGGAGAAACTGGCTCGTATTGCGTGCAAAGTGGATTTAACTATGCCGTTTACGATGCCTCAGGAAACCGATTGATTGATGCAGGTTATCATATAAAAGTTTAAAAATTATAATATGAACAGAAAACTGGAAATAGCTTGTTTTAATGCTGAGTCGGCTTTGGTGGCGCAACAAGCAGGCGCTGATAGAATTGAGTTTTGTGCCAATATGGAGGTAGGTGGCACTACTCCTTCGTTGAGCGATTTTTGGACTATTAAATCAAAAACAGATATTCCAGTTTATGTAATGATACGGCCACGTGGAGGAGATTTTGTTTACTCTAATGCCCATTTTGAACAAATGCGCAATAGCATTATTCAGTTTAAAAATGCAGGTGCAAATGGTTTTGTATTTGGAATTTTAACGGCAAATATTGAGGTTGATATTAACAGAAATAAACAATTAATTCAGTTAGCCGATGCGGTGCCTTGCACGTTTCATAAAGCTTTTGATGCTGTTTTAAATCCAATTGTTGCTTTGCAACAATTAATAGCAATTGGTTTTAAAAATGTGCTTACATCTGGTCAGCAACCCACCGCTATGCAAGGTGTTGATTTGTTAAAACAACTAACCAATAATGCTAATAATCAAATAAATATCATGATAGGAGGCAGTGTTCGCTCCAGCAATATTGCGGAATTAAAGCAAGAAATTCCTTCCAAATGGTTTCATTCATCAGCTATTATACAAGGAAATACAGCCGATTTTGATGAAGTAAAAAATTTAAAAGCAAAACTAGTTTGAAAAAAAATTTACTACTACTTTTTATTTATAACTTATTGCCTTTACTAGCTTTTAATCAATCATTTGAAAAGAATTTAAGTAAAGAAAAATGGCAATTTAAAAATGCCAAAGCAACGGAGTGGTTAAAAGCCAAAGTTCCAGGAACAGTTCATACTGATTTACTCTATTTAAAGAAAATTCCTGACCCATATTTAGCTAATAACGAAATCGTTTTACAATATTTAGAAAACGAAAACTGGGATTACAAAACCAATTTCATAATTACCACAGCTGAACTAGATAACGAACATATTGATTTACAGTTTGATGGACTTGATACTTATGCCAAGGTTTTTGTAAACGATTCGTTGGTTTTGGAAGCAAATAACATGTTTAGAACTTGGATTATTGATATAAAAAAAGTATTACATGTAGGCAAAAATACCATATATATTCAGTTTGAATCTGCTGTAAATAAGGCAAAAACAGAGGCCGCTAAATTACCTTACACATTGCCTGGTGATGAAAAAGTTTTTGTTCGAAAAGCTCAATACCAGTTTGGCTGGGATTGGGGCCCGCGCTTTGTTACTAGTGGTATTTGGAAGAATGTAAAGTTGAAATTTTGGAACCAAGCTAAAATCAGCAATATTCAGTTTATTCAAGAAAAATTAACAAAGGAATTGGCACAAATACACTTGAATGTGGAAGTAAATTGTAGTAAAAAAGGACTTTATAATTTTCAATTATTCAATATCAATTCCAACTTAAATATCCCTAAATCAAACGATACAATTATTGAATTAGAAAAAGGAATAAATCGGGTTTCGTTATACACTAAAATATATAATCCCAAACTTTGGTGGACGCACAATTTGGGTGAACAAAATTTGTATCATTATTCCGTAATTTTAAGTTCAACTCAAAAAAGGCTTGATTCAAATGTTATCACCTTTGGCTTACGAACTATTGAGTTAATGCAAGAAAAAGATAGTATTGGCAAGTCGTTTTATTTTAAATTAAATGGTGTGCCAATTTTTGCCAAAGGCGCTAATTATATTCCTGAAGATAATTTTTTACCACGCGTAAATTTAGCTAAAACCAAAGAGCTAATTAAAAATGCCAAAGCAGCTAATATCAATATGCTCAGAGTTTGGGGTGGAGGAGTTTATGCTAGTAACGATTTTTATCAATTATGTAATGAAAATGGAATTTTAATTTGGCAAGATTTTATGTTCGCTTGCGCCATGTACCCCGTTAACAATGAGTTTTTATCAAATGTAAGTGCCGAAATAAACGACCAAATTGTGAGGTTGCGAAATAACCCAAGTTTAGCCATTTGGTGTGGCAATAACGAAATAGATGAAGGGTGGAAAAATTGGGGTTGGCAAAAACAGTTTAATTATTCTGCTGCCGATTCAACTAAAATTGCGCAGCAGTATAAATCCTTGTTCGAAATAGTGATTAAAAATGCGGTTTATCACTTGGATAATTCGCGTGCTTATTGGCCAAGTTCACCAAGTATTGGCTGGGGACGAAAAGAAAGTTTAACCCAAGGTGATGCGCATTATTGGGGTGTTTGGTGGGGACTGGAACCTTTTAATGTTTACCAAAATAAAGTAGGTAGATTTATGAGCGAATATGGTTTTCAAGGCATGCCATCAGTTCAAACTTTTAAAAATATGGGTGCGTTGCAATTAAAAAATGGAAAAAATATATTGGATTCTTCTGTTTTAAAAACTCATCAAAAGCATCCAACTGGCTATAAAACAATTCAAACCTACATGGAACGCGATTATTGGGTTCAAAAAACATTTGAAAACTATGTGTATGTTTCTCAATTATTGCAAGCAGATGGAATGAAAACGGCTATTGAAGCGCATAGAAGAGCCATGCCATATTGTATGGGTAGTTTGTATTGGCAGTTAAACGATTGTTGGCCTGTTACCTCTTGGAGTTCATTAGATAATAATGGAAATTGGAAAGCTGCACATTACCAAGTAAAACAATCGTTTAGCGATGTTTTGATTTCGTTTCAAGATAAAGGCGATTCAGTTTTGGTATTTTTTGTATCTGATAAAATGGTTAATATAAAAGGAGATTTAAGTGTAAACATTTTTGATTTTAATGGAAAAACTCTTTTTAGCGACACCATTCAAACCATTGTAAAATCAAATACTAGCAGCATTTATTACTATTTTGACAAAAGCAAATTGAAAGGTGAATTTAACTTGAATAGTTTGGTTTTATCAGCTTCATTTAACAATGAAAA
>JBGSBN010000262.1:0-4186 GCA_041730515.1 Methylacidiphilales bacterium
AGGTTTAGCTGTGTATACACCTTATGGTTCTTCTGTGGCATGGGATCAAAATTGGGCTGGTGCACATTTAGTTAATAATATCGATTTAGCGGCAATTTTTATTCAACCAACAGTCTCTTTCAAAATAGAAGATGTTTTTAGTATTGGTTGGGGACCAATTTTTGTGCAAGGAAGTGTGAATTTTAACAGAAATATCTCGCCTAATCCTGTATTAGGAAATACAAATGTTACTTTAGATGCAAAAGGAATTTCGGCTTCAGGATATAACGTAGGTATGATGTTTAAGCTAACGGATAAAGTAACTTTAGGTATGGATTACCGTTCTGAAATTATCATGGAAGCAAGAGGTGGTAAGGCTACGTATGACAGAAATGCAATTGCGAATTTAAATCCTGCATTTACCGATGGTACGTTTGATGCAGATTTACCATTACCTGCAGAATTTACAGCTGGTATCTCTTATAAACCAAATGATAAATGGTTGTTTGCTTTCGATTACAACCATACAGAATGGAGTGTATACAAAGCTTTAGATATTACAATCTACAATCAAAATCCAACTCCAGTTTTATCTGAAAACCTTAGAAATTACAAAGATGCTAGTTCTTACCGTTTTGGTGCGCAATACAAAGCATCACAGAAATTTACAGTTAGAGGTGGATATTATATCGACGAAAGTCCAGTTCAAAATGGATACTTTGCTCCAGAAACTCCACGTAACGATTCTGTAGGGTATACAGGAGGTTTTACTTATCAAATAAATAGTAAATTGGGAATTGATATGTCATTCTTATATTTACATTTTGATGAAATTGATAATTCTTATAATTATTATGATGATCCATTAACTTCTACAGGTTACACTAAATTTGGTGGAACTTATAAATCATCAGTTTTTGCTCCAGGTATTGGTGTTACTTACGGTTTCTAATTTTTAAAAACATTAAAATGAAAAATAAATTTATATTATTAGCAACTTTAGCAATTGGTTTTGCAAGTTGTGAACCAGAATTTGAAAATGAAGTTGGTGCAGACTATACTTCAGGCGAAGCTAACTTTTCGTCCTATGTAGCTGTTGGTAATTCACTTACTGCAGGGTATATGGATGGTACAGTTTCAAGAGGCGGTCAAATGAATTCCTATCCAAATTTATTAGCACAACAATTCGCCTTAGTTGGTGGTGGTGCTTTTACACAGCCTTCTTATGCAGATGATGTGAATAATTTAGGTGGATTAATGTTAGGAGGTATGCCAATTGGGAGTACAAGGTTAGTTATTGATGCTTCTCAAAGTCGTCCAGAGCCTATTGCTGGAACTTCTACAATAGAAGTTTCTAATTTACAAGCTACTGCTTATAACAATATGGGAGTACCTGGGGCAAAATCATTTCATTTATTAGCGCCTGGTTATGGTAATGTTGCTGGTGTGGCTTTAGGTCAGTCAAATCCATATTTTGTGCGTCATGCTACAACACCTTCTGCTACTGTTTTAGGTGATGCAATGAGTAAAACCCCAACATTCTTTACAAACTGGATTGGTTCTAATGACGTGTTAGCGTACGCTACAAATGGTGGAGCACAAAGTAATGGAACTTCTGCAGCAGTAGATCATAATGTATCAGGTAATACAAATCCTGCAACTTATGGTTCTAATGATATTACAAATAGTAATGCTTTTGCAAGTGTGTATTCTACAATTGTAACTACATTAACTTCAAATGGAGCTAAAGGTGTGGTTTGTACAATTCCAAGTGTAACATCTATTCCTTATTTTACAACGGTTCCTTATAACCCACTTCCAGCAGAAGCGACTTCAAGTAATTCAACAGCAATAGCATTGTATCAATTTTTAGCAGTGGCTACTGGAGGAAGAATTTCACCATTAAAAACAGTTGCAGGTACAAAAAACCCTGTTTTAATTAAAGACGAAGATTTGGCAGATATTGGGTCAACTATTCAGGCTTATGCGTTGGGTTCAGGAAATTCTTTATTAATTTCTAATGCTGCTACTTTAGGTGCATTGTATGGAAAAGCAAGACACGCAACTGCGGCAGATTTAGTTGTTTTGCCTGCAAGTAGTATTATTGGTGTTGATCCACCAAACTCTGCTGCAAATCCTTTCGATGTTCCAGGTGTAACTTTACCATTAATTAACAAATGGGTATTAACAGCTAACGAAAAAGCAAAAGTTGCTTCTGCAACTGCGTCATATAATTCTACTATTGTAGCTATTGCAAACGCTAAAAATGCTGCAGCAGGAACTACTGTGGTAGCTGTAGCGGATATGAATGCTATTTTAAATCAGTTGGTAACTGGTTTAACAATTGAAACAGGTTCGTTTTACACAGCTAACTATTTTAGCGGTTCAGCAACTGAAGGACAAGTGTTGTTTTCTTTAGACGGTGTTCATCCAAATGGACGTGGATATGCAGTTATTGCTAATGAAATTATCAAAGTAATTAATGCTAAATTTAAAGCTAAATTACCATTACATAATCCAAATTATTTCCCAGGTATTACTATTTTACCTACAAACTAATTCAGGATTTTAAATAAATTTTAAAATAGGCGTCAATTTTGGCGCCTATTTTTTTATATTTACATTTTAAAACAAAACATATTTTTTAAACAGACAGAAATATAGAATTGCCTTAGCGTAAAGTCGCTTTGCTTAATAAAGAGTACAAAAGCTATGTATAAAATAAAATTTCTATGCGTATTTTTATGTTTTTAAAAACTATGTTACTATGTGTTTAAATTTTATAAATTAATTACAACCAGTCAAATATGAAAAACTATCTTATTAAATTACTTATCTCAACACTATTAATAGTTGTGATATCTCATTTTTTAAAAATTGAAATTACAGATTATACGGCAGCTATTTTTATGGCAATCGCTTTATCATTATTAAACACTTTTCTGAAACCTATTTTAGTGTTTTTTACCATTCCGGTTACTATAATGTCGTTAGGATTGTTTTTATTAGTGATTAATGCAGTGATTGTGAAAATTGCAGATTATTTTATTGAAGGGATTAATGTACCGACTTTTTTAACAGCTATTATTTTTAGTATTGTCCTTTCAGTTAGTCAGTATGTTTTAAATAAACTATTTATTGATAAAAAGTAAATTTAGATTTCTAAAATTCAGTAAATTAAAAACTTGTATGGGTTGCAAAAATTATATAATTTTGCAACCCATATTTTATACTTCAAAAAATCAATAGAAATGAACATTAGAAAAGAACACATTGACGCTTTAAATGCCGTTGTTAAAATTACAATTGGTAAATATGAATATACTGAAAAAATTGAAAATTTTTTAGAAGTTAAAAGAAAAACGGAAACTTTACCTGGTTTCAGAAAAGGAAAAACACCAATGGATGTGGTGAGAAAACAATTTGAAAAACCAGCTATCATTGAAGAAGTTAGCAAATTAGTAAACAAAGGTTTAACAGATTATATTGCTAAAGAAAAATTAGATTTATTAGGTAATGCTTTGCCTCGTATTGATGAGAATTTCGATTGGAAAGCAGACGAATTAGTATTCGAATATGAATTAGGTTTAGCACCAGAATTTTCTGTTGACTTAGCAAGAGCTGCAGGTGTAACGCGTTATAAAATTATCGCTGACGAAGCATTATTAAACGAACAAGTAGAAAGAATTCAAAAACAATACGGAAAAATCCTTACGGAAACGGAAGTAAAAGAAGGTTTTGAAATCAACGGAACATTCTCAAACCAAGAAAAAGGAATTGAAAACCAAGCTTTAATTAGTTTAGATATTTTTGCTGATGCCAAAACAGGGAACCAATTTATTGGTAAAAAAGTAGGTGATGTTGTGACTTTACAAACGAAAGGTTTGTTTAACGACGACCACCAATTAATGGATTATTTAAAAGTAGCTCATGACGATGTTCATGGTTTAGATATTGAAGTTACTTTTACAATTGATGCGATTCAATCTATCGAAAAAGCAGAAATTAACGACGAATTATTCGCGAAATTATTCCCTAACGGTGAAGTAACAACTGTAGAAGGATTAAAAGAAAAAATCAAAGAAGACGCAGAACAACAATTCGTGCAACAAGCAGATCAAAAGTTTTTAAATGACGTAACAGAAGCGTTATTAGAAACTACAACATTTGATTTACCTGAAACATTCTTAAAAAAATGGATTCAAAC
>JBGSBN010000263.1:0-4106 GCA_041730515.1 Methylacidiphilales bacterium
TGAATCAATTACAAGCCATTGGCGAATTAAGAATGCGTGCTCAAATAGAGCAAAATTTTAGCCGTATTATTCGTGCTTATTTCGATATTGTTCAAAATAAAAAACAATTAAATGCTTTGCAACAAAGTGTAACTATTTCAATCGATAGATTAAAGTTGGCTAACGATAAATTAGCAGTTGGAAAAGTATCAAAAACAGAAGTTTTAAAAGCACAAGTGGATTTAAATACCGATAAATCAGCCTGGATGAAACAACAAAATTTGGTGCAAAATGCTAAAGCCAATTTAAACCAATTATTAGCCCGCGACTTAACCACCGATTTTGAAGTAGATGATAAAATTGAAATCAACAAAGATTTAAAATTAGCCGATTTGCAAAGCAAAGCACAAACCCAAAATACCAACTTAATGATTACTAAAAAAAATTATCAAGTTTCGGCATTTACCATTAATGAAATAAAAGCAGAACGAATGCCAACAGTTCAATTAAAAACAGGTTATAACTATAACAAACAAAACTCTGAAGCAGGTTTTTTACAATCGAGTCAAACCAATGGCTACCATTATGGTGCGGCTTTAAACTTGAATGTATTTAATGGATTTAGCGTAGATAAACGTTTGCAAAATGCGAGGCTAAGTTTAAAATCAACTGATTTTGTATTAAAAGATAGTTTAACAAAATTGGATTTGGCTATACAACAAAACTATAATTCTTATGCCATGGCATTACAATTACTTCAATTTGAAACTGAAAATGTAACAGTAGCACAGAGTAATTTTGATTTAGCCAACGAGCAGTATAAAGTAGGAGTAATTACAGCCTTAGAATTGCGCGATGCGCAACAAAACCTAGTATTAAGCCAAACCCGTTTATCGGCCTCGCATTACGATGCTAAGGTAGCTGAAACCGAACTTTTAAGGCTAACTGCCGAAATATTGAAAGTGTTTGGTAATTAGTTAATTACAAATTACTTTAGTTTTTTCTATTTTCAATTTATTTTTTCTTGAATTTGCTACTAAATAGCTAGTTAACAACACTAGGCTAAATTTATTTTAAAAAGTAATTCCATAAGCTTACTTTTATAGCCTCAAAGTATGTTACAAAAGTTAAGTATAAAAAATTACGCTATTATTAAGCAAGTTGAAATTGAATTTCATAAAGGCTTAAATATTATAACTGGTGAAACTGGTGCTGGTAAATCTATTTTAATGGGTGCATTGGGTTTGGTAGTTGGCGAAAGAGCTGATGCCAAAGCCATTATGAATGGGGAGGAAAAGTGTGTAATAGAAGCTCAATTTTATATAAAACCATATAAACTTAATGCTTTTTTTAACGAAACAGAACTTGATTATGATGACAATTGCATTATAAGACGCGAAATTACTTCTAACGGAAAGTCGAGGGCTTTTGTTAACGATACACCTGTTAATTTGAACCAATTAAAGGATTTAGGAGCACTGTTAGTTGATATTGTTAGTCAACACGAAACGTTGGCTTTAAACGATTTGGCTTTTCAACTTTCTATAGTAGATGCTATAGCTGAAAACGATGAGCTTTTAGCCGATTATAAACAAACATTTAATACCTACAAAAAAGCCGAAAAACAATTAAGCGAATTAATTGAAAAAGAAGCAAAATCAAAGCAAGACGAAGATTATTTTAAGTTTATTTTGAACGAATTGGTGGAGGCTAATTTGCAAGAAAATGAACAACCTGAATTAGAGGAAAATTTAAATATTTTAAGTAATGCGGAAGAAATAAAAGCAGCTACTTATAATGCTTATGCCTCATTAGATATGGCAGAGCCAAGTTTAATTGATCAATTGCGTAGCATAAAAGGCAGTTTAGCTCCTGTAATTAAAAATAACAAAGCCATTGGTGAGTTAAGCAATAGAATGGAGCAATGCATTGTAGAACTGAATGATATAGCTGCCGAGTTGGAAGAAATTGCTGATAAAACACAAGCCAATCCAGATGAATTAGCCAATGTGGAAGAACGTTTGCAGTTATTGTATAATTTGCAAAAAAAACACCGCGTTGCTACCATTGCTGAGTTATTGCAATTGCAACAAAAATTAGAAAACGATTTATTGGCAACAGTTTCGTTACAAACTGAAATTGAAAATTTAAATGGACGTTTGGTGGAGTTGAAAGCTGATTTAATTAAAAAAGCACAGCAATTAAGTAAAAAACGTACTGAAATAATTCCGTTAATTGAACAAAAAGTAAAAGTACTTTTATTGCAAGTAGCTATGCCAGATGCTAGTTTGCAAATTAGTAATCAAATGCTTGCTGATAATGAGTTAAATGCCATTGGAATTGATAAAATTGAGTTTTTATTTGCGGCCAATAAAGGTTCTAATTATCAGCCAATAAATAAAGTAGCAAGTGGGGGAGAGTTAAGCCGATTGATGCTTTGTATAAAATCATTAATTAGTGAAAAGGTCAATTTACCAAGCATAGTTTTTGATGAAATTGATACTGGAATTAGCGGTGAAGCTGCTTTAAAAGTATCGGAAGTGTTAAAAAAACATGCATTAAAACACCAAGTTTTGGCCATTACGCATTTACCGCAAATAGCTGCTAAAGCTGATGCACATTTTAACGTTTATAAACAAACAGGAACTGATAAAACATACTCAAATATTAGATTACTTGATAAATTGGAACAAATTAATGAAATTGCTGTTATGTTGAGCGGAAATAATCCAACAGAACAAGTATTGTTAGCCGCCAAAGAATTGATGAATAATAATAATTAATGAAGGAGAAATTTATCATTTATAAACAACAAATTATGCTATTTTTCTTATGGCTGTCTGTTGTTTCACTGTTTTTAATCGATTCGTTTAGAGCGCTTTCAAGTATTGCCATGATTGGTTTTACATTAACTGGTTTATTGTCGGCTCACCCTAAAAATTGGTTTAAAAACTTGCAGTTAAATAAGCCATTGTTATTATTAATCATAAGTTTTTTGGTTATTATTCCTTCAGTAATTTACTCTCAAAATTTAGCATATTTTGGTTTAAGGTTACAAATTTTATTACCATTTTTAGTAATGCCATTTGCTTATGCACAAACCGAAGAATTTTCTGCTAAACAGAAAAAAGTAATTTCATATACGTTTATTTTTGGTGTTTTGGTAACAGCTATTCAAGCATTGGTGTATTATTATAACCATCAAAGTGAGGTTAACCAAGCTTATTTAGAAAGTAGGGTAATGCCAACTGCTATTTCTCACCACCCAACTTTTAGCTTAATGTGCGCTTATTCAATTTACCTGCTATACAATGCTTTTAAAGTTGAAAAAAATAGTAACGTAAAGTTTTTCTTAGTAGCAATTACCCTGTTTTTAGTCGTTTTTTTACATATATTTTCAGTTCGTGCAGGATTAATGGCTTTTTATATTTTGGTATTCCTTATTTTTTATGAACAAGTATTTTTAAAAAAACAATTCTTGTTAGCCGGAATCATTGGTATATTATGCATCTCCATTGCTATAAGTACATTTTTGTATTCACCAACCATACGTAACAAAATAGCCAATACACAAAACGATATTGATAATTATAAATCAGGCGGAAGTGCAAACAATCAATCACTTGGAAGCCGACTAATTTCCTATAAAAACGCCATTGAAATAACCCAAAATTCATCTTGGCTTTTTGGGTGTGGATTAGGTGATATTGAAGATTTGAATAACCAATTATTTGAAACCAAATACCCTGATGTTACCAAACGAATTATTCCTCATAATCAGTTTTTGTTTTATTTAGCTTCCCTTGGAATAATTGGATTGTTGATATTTATTTTGGCTTTTTATTACCCATTATTTACCAATTTTAAAAACTTGAATTTAATAGCTCATTATTTGGTAATTACGGTAGCATTTTTAATTGAGGCTTTTCTTACCACTCAATTAGGAGTAGCATTTTGCATTATTTTCCTCATTCTATTTATCAATAAAAGCAGGGCTGTTTAAACGATTTTTTATCAATGTGGACAAACATTGAAAAACATCAATTGGCAAAAACTTAAAAAAGTTTACTTTTGCCAAAACCCAAACCACCTTGAATAAGTTAATTAATAAATTTCCTGCAGTGTTA
>JBGSBN010000264.1:0-4085 GCA_041730515.1 Methylacidiphilales bacterium
GGAATGGGCTTAGCCATTGCAGCTGTTATTAAAGGGTATAAATGTATTTTTACCACTACCGACAAACAAAGTAAGGAAAAAGTAGATGCTTTAAAAGCATTTGGTGCAGAAGTAATTGTTTGCCCAACCGATGTAGATCCCGAAGATCCTCGTTCTTATTATTCTGTATCAAGTAGATTAATTAATGAAGTTCCTAATTCTTGGAAACCAAATCAATACGATAATCTTTCAAACTCACAAGCGCATTACGAGCAAACTGGTCCCGAAATTTGGAATCAAACCGAAGGTAAAATTACGCATTTAGTAGTAGGAGTGGGAACAGGTGGAACCATTTGCGGAACCGCTAAATATTTAAAGGAACAAAATCCAAATATAAAAGCTTTGGGTATTGATACGTATGGTTCGGTATTTAAAAAATACAAAGAAACTGGCATTTTTGATAAAAACGAAATTTACCCATATATAACTGAAGGTATTGGGGAAGATTTTTTACCTGCTAATGTAAACTTTGAATTGATTGATCATTTTGAAAAAGTAACCGATAAAGATGCAGCCATGATGACCCGCAGAATTCCGCGCGAAGAAGGAATTTTTGTTGGAAATTCAGCTGGATCGGCTTTGGCAGGTATTATGCAAATGAAAGACATGTTTAAAAAAGACGATGTGGTAGTGGTTATTTTTCATGACCATGGCACACGTTATTTAGGCAAAATGTTTAACGATGATTGGATGCGCGATAGAGGATTTTTATTAACCGAACAAACGCGTGCCATCAACTTAATTGAAGCACATAAACATCAAAAATTGGTTACCGCAAAAACGGCTGATTCTGTTGGTGCAGCTGTTCAAGTAATGAAAAAATTCTTTATTTCGCAATTACCTGTAACTAATGAGGCAGGCGAATTTGTTGGTTCTTTAAGCGACACTAACCTGTTTAGTATGTTAATGGAAGACCACGAGTTGAAACAAAAATCAGTAAGTGAAGTAATGAGCCCTGCTTTTCCGTTTGTAGATGCTAAAGCCAGCATGGAAGATGTGTCAAAATTAATTACCAAAGATAATGCAGCCGTTTTGGTAAAAGATTTAATGAATCAGGTGCATATCATTACCAAACAAGATTTAATTGAAGCCATAAGCTAAATTATGAATTATGAATGTTGAATTATTATCACGCAAGGCGTGAATGATTTGTGAAATATGAATAACAGATTTTGTAAATAATTTAAAGCCCAAAACTAAAAACTAAATAATAACGCTTCGGCTTCGCTCAGCGACCAAAACTAAGAACTAAGAACTAAGAACTAAAAACTAAGAACTAATTACTAACGCTTCGGCTTCGCTCAGCGACCAAAACTAAGTACTAAAAACTAAGAAACTAAAAACTAAACGTAAATGAAAAAATCACAAATAAGAATTGATGTAGAAATAGCTGAAGACAACATGCCTACCATGATAAAATGGGATGCTGACGATGCAGATTTTGATGGACAACAACCTGCAAAAGCGGTAATGCTTTCTCTGTTTGATGGCTTAAATCAAAATGCAATGCGTATAGACCTTTGGACAAACGAAATGCAAGTAGACGAAATGAATTTATTTATGTTTCAAACATTAGCAACCTTAGGCGATACTTACGAAAGAGCTACTAATAACAAAGAAATAGCTGACGAAATCAGAGAGTTTGCGCATCATTTTGGACATAAAACTGAAATATTTGGCCCTGACCACCAACATTAAAATTAGCATATTAATAAAATAAAAATGGCTGCCTAAATTATTAGAGCAGCCATTTTTGTTTTTGACATATTTAATTAATAGTAAGCACTTTACTCAAAGTGTTATTTCCTTCTTTTATTAGTAAAATGTAATTACCGGCCGTTAAATCGTTTAACTTCATTATGTACACATCATTGCCTTTTTTAATGGATAAATGTTGTGTAAATACTTCATTTCCTTTTAAATCAAAAATACTTAATTGGGTTTGTAGCTTTTGATTTGCATTTATTTGTAAATTTAAAATTCCATTATTAGGGTTGGGGTAAATAACTACCTCAGCCGGAAATTGATGATGATGAAGTTCATTGTTAGATAATGGCGAAATATCAAATTCAGCAAAACCAGCACTTATAGGCTTGGCTAAAACGGCCGCAGTAGCAATAGTAGCTTTTACTATATTGCTCATAAAGGTAAAGTTCAAATTGCCTATTGAATCACCCGCAGTATGATAAGCTTTATTGCGCGTATCTGCGCCATCAGTTAGCATGAGTGCTTTTATGTTTTTATCCCAAAAAGTTGCATGATCGCTGCGCCTAAAATCAGGTGCTATTTGGCCATTTTGAGGCACTTCTACACTCAACGCTTTTAGTTGTGGAACATAATTGTTAGTTGCATTTAAAAAAGTATTGGTAAGTGAATTAGAATTGGTATTACCACAAACAACCAAAAAATTTCCTCTAAAACTATCGGCTACCAACGAATTATAAGTTTCAGGAAATAATAGGTTGAATCCAGCTGGAGTAGATTGAGAATTGGCTTTATTGGTATAATATCCAATCATTTCAAAGTTTAAAACCCCATTGATTGTTTCATAAGGTTTAATTCCATTTTGGTTATACCTTAAACTGCCTATTAAACCCGATTCTTCAAAATCAAAACCAATAAACTTGATGGAGTTTTCAAAATTGTATTTACTTAAAATACGTGCAGCTTCAAGCAAACCAACTACGCCACTGCCATTATCGTCAGCTCCAGGAGTATTGGCTACTCCATCGTAATGTGCATCAATTATAAATGTTTTGCTTTCATTGAAAAAACCAGATTTTCGGCCAGTTATATTGATACCAGTTTGGCCATTATAAGTAAATGATTGTTTGCCTGTTTCTAAACCATTATTTTTAAAATTGGCTTCAATGGAATCGCGCACTTTATTTATAAAAATAGGCGAGGTAGCTAAATGCCTTACTCCTGCAACATAAGTAAGGTTTGTTTTGAGCAAATTACTATCAACTTGGCTTACCAAATCGCTAATATTCACAATTTTATTATCTGACGCATATAGCTTTATTCTTGTTGCATAAATTGGTGTGCCAATAGTAGCGTAGTTCCAAACCAATAATTTATTATATCCAACTGCAATGCCATTGCCAAAGGCTCCAGAAAGCAAATTACTAGGTACTGAATCATAAAAAACACCACCATCTTTTGAGTATTTTAACCAAATTGTACAAGCATCATTTTCAATGTCTTGCAGATTATAACTAATGCTAACTGTTTTATTTATTTCATCTACACTAGCCGAGTTTATCTTGACAGTAGGAGGTGTGTTTTGTGCCTTGCTAAAAACAGCTAAACACATTGCCATCGCTATAATTAGTATTTTCATAATAAAATAGATTTACTGGTGAAGTTTTTCTTTCTCTATTGACATTCTCAAGGTTTTACCTTTAGTAGTTATAAATTCCACAATGGCTGATTCGTGGTTAATTCCAATAACGGTGCATTCTGTCTTATATTTAATTCCTGTTTCATAATTAACTACTGAAATTGGGAATTTCTCACCAATATCTATTCCAAAATAGCGCACATTTTCAGGGTCTTTTACAGCTCGGTATATGCTTGAATAGCTAAATGTTGTTCCATTATTGCCTAATTTTATTCCACCATCACCCACCAAAACTAAGTTTCCAGCCAAGTGATTCATAACCTTGCCTGAACTTATTTCAGGAATCATATAACTTTCAATAAATACTTCATCACCAATTTTAAAGCCATTTACTCTAAAAACTGATTTATCATCCAATGAATCAGAAAATTTAATATTGCAATTATACACATCTGCCGAAACGGTAACTTTGGTGGTGTGAAATGGAAAGAAAAAGGTGTTTTTATAATCAACCGAAAAATTAGATAGTTTTATATTTTTGGTGTACGGATGTTTTCGATATAAATCGTTTTTAGCTTCCATTATTAAGATTGCTCCGTATGCTAATTGTTGAAATTTAGTAACCTCATTCTTCTTTTCTATCCTTGTATTTTCATCTAATTGATATCCTGATTTAGTTGCTTCTAACCAGATTGCATTTTTG
>JBGSBN010000265.1:0-4052 GCA_041730515.1 Methylacidiphilales bacterium
CAAGTCGAAAAAGAGCTCTCAAGCGTGCAGGAAGAGGACATCAATCCTGGAGAAATAGTGCTGCGTCCCGATGGCTACCACTGGGTGGCACTGGATGGCCGTCAGGAATTCGGGCCATTTGAAACCCGAAGAGGCTTGTAATAATTGTGATAGCTGCAACGCTTTTAATAACAATGCATCGTTTAATATTTACGAATTAGATGCTGCAAGCAATAACTCTGTTGACGATATCAGGGCATTGGTTGACCAAGTGCGTTATGCCCCACAAGGCGCTACTTATAAAATTTATATTATAGATGAGGTGCACATGTTAAGTGCAAACGCTTTCAATGCATTTTTAAAAACATTGGAAGAACCACCTCCTTATGCCAAATTTATTTTAGCTACTACCGAAAAACATAAAATACTTCCAACTATTATTTCTAGGTGTCAAGTTTTTGATTTTCATAGAATTAAAATTGAAGATGCAGTTAAGCAATTAAAAGCCATTTGCGAAAAAGAAAACATAACAGCCGATGAAGATGCATTGCATGTAATTGGTCAGAAAGCCGATGGTGCTATGCGCGATGCACTTTCTATTTTTGATAGAATAGTGAGTTTTAGCGGAACCAATATCAAATATCAAGATGTAATTAATAACTTAAACATCCTTGATTACGATTATTATTTTAAGGCAGTAAATTTATTGTTAAACGAAGATTTAGCAGGTTTACTTTTATTGTTCGATGAAATTTTAAACAATGGTTTTGATGCCTTACATTTTGTTGGTGGATTTAGCGAACACATTCGTAATTTGATGGTTTGTAAGCATCCCGATACTGTAAAATTATTGGAAGTGTCGCAAACGGTGGCTGTTAAATTTAACGAACAAGCCAAAGCTTGTAATGTAGCGCTCATGCTAAATGCATTGAATATTTTAAATAAATGCGAATTAGATTACAAATTATCAAAAAATGCTAGGCTACATGTGGAGCTATGCTTAATGAAATTAAGCCATATCCAATCTTATATCAACCTACAAAATAGTGGTGTTGACTTAAAAAAAAAATAGTTGATTTTTCTGATGCTGCCTCCACAGCAACTGTAAATAACAATGAAATTAACAGTAATACAATTGTTAACACATCAGTAAAAACTGAACCTGCGCCCATTAATCAAAATTTAGTTCAGGAACAACCCACTGTTGTTCCTGAAAACAAAGTGGTTTCAAATAACCTTCCACCAATGCCTAAAACTGGAGGTTTATTTGGTAAAAAATCGGAAGATTCAATTGCTCAACTAAAGGAGCAAATGGCTGAAAAACTTAAAAATGAAAGCCAAGATGCACTAAATTTGGTGGAGGAAAGTTCTACGGAAACGGTGATTATTAGTCAAGATGAAGATTATACCGAAGACCAAATGTATAAAGTTTGGAACGAATTTATTATTCAATTAAACAAAGGTAGTTTAAGCTTTATGAAAGAGCGCAAACTGATTAATAATGACCATAAAATAAGTGTAATTTTTGCCAGTAACCACGAAAAAACTTTATGTGAAGAGCATAAATTAAATGCTTTACAATATTTACGAATAAACTTAAAAAATACCCATATTAGCTTAGAGTTTGATGTAGATAATACCATTATTCCTCAAACAAAATCACTTTCGGTAGAAGATAAGTTTAATAAAATGGTTGCTCAAAATCCTGATTTAGCTACTTTAAGGCAATTATTGGAGCTTGAAATTGATTACTAATTGGTTATCAATTTTATAACTGACTTAACTTTTTGTATTTAAAATAAACCTCTTTGGCGGTAAGTTTGGCTATTACAAAACCATATTTGCCATCTAAAAAACCTAGTTTAAAAATATAATCGCGTAAAAACCTGAATAGGGGACTGAATACAATTTTAAATACGGAAGATTTTTTTCCTTTGGCATGGTAAGCCTTGGCAGCTATGGTCGAAAAATAATCTACTTTGGCTTCGTGTTCTGCCACCGAAGCATAACTCCAATGTAAAATTTTGCCTTCTAGCAATGTTATTTTGGCATTGGCGTCCATTTCAAATTTATCATGTGGATTCATGCCGCCCCATTTGCCTTTGCGGCTATCCCACAAGCGCAGTTTTAAATCGCTTTTCCAAGCACCAAGGTTTATCCATTGTCCGCAGTAATTATTATGCCTATTTATGATATATCCATCAGCTATTTTGCTGGTATTTTTTAGGGTAATAATTTCTTGTTTTAGTTTTTCGTCAATGGCTTCATCGGCATCAAGCGAAAGTATAAAAGGATATTGCGCCTTGCTAATGGCAAAGTTTTTTTGTTGTATATGTCCTAAAAATTTTTGTAAAATAACCCTTGCACCTAATTCTTTTGCTAATTCTGCTGTATTATCAGTACTATATGAGTCTATTACCACAATATCATCGGCAATGGCTTTAACCGAGTTAATGCATCGCTCAATGTTTTGTGATTCGTTATAAGTTATAATGGCTACACTTAAATTCATGGTTACTTATTTGGCTATCCACCAAGCTCTCAATTTGGCGCTTAAGTAAAAAATATCTTTGGTAAATTTAAGAGTTGTATCATGGTTAAAAACATTGCCTAGCAGCAATACATTTTTATAAAAATACGATGATGGTAGTTTCCACTTGGCGGTAAACTGTTTACGTCCATCGTTTTTTTGAACACGCCCAGTGCTTTTACTTTGAAAATGATAAACCAAACTATTGCCCAATCCTTTAAAATTACGCACGCCAGCTTGCCAAAGTTTCATAGAAAAATCGGGGTCGCTATACATACCAGGGCTAAACTCTTCGCTATAACCATTTACTTGATTAAACAAACTAATATGCACCAAACTTGGCGGCCAGCTTGCGCCAAACCAATCGTGGTGTTTTAGTTTTGATACAAAAGTAAGGAGTTCTTTTTCTTTAAAATTGTCGGGCGAATTACCAAAATCGAAAGGAGCAATGGCGCATTTATTACCACTGTCTTTTGGCTCTATCATAGTGCCACTAAAGTACCACAAATGATTGTTTTGTAATTGAACTTCGTTCCATAATACCTCATCCCATTTAGGGCATACATACATATCATCATTTAAAAATAATATATAATCGGTTTTGGCTAAAGTAGCCATGGCATTCATGGCATAACACACACCTGCATTTTGAGCCGAGTAAGTATAATCTAACTGTTGGGTTTTAATCCATGCTAAAGTGCCATCAGTTCCTTCATTTACATGAATAATTATTTGGTGTTTAAATATTGAGTTTTTTTGGATGGCGGCTAGGCAAAACTGTAACATAGCCAAGTTATTCCAACTAGGAATTACAATGCTAAATTTGGCGTCACTAAGTGTTTGCGAAGCAGGATTAAAAGTAATATTTGGCTTTGGAAAAGCTTGCATTTATATGTTAATCTCTAAAACAATTATTTTTTTAAACCAATTTCGCGTAAGCGTTCGTTTAAATATTCGCCAGCACTGATTGGTTCATAATGCAATTGATAACTGCTAGTTACACAACTTTCTAAACAATCTAAGCGCATTTCACTTCGCGGGTGCAAAAAGAAAGGAATACTAAAACGGCTTGTTCCCCATTTTTCTCTTGGCGGATTTACCACACGGTGTGTAGTTGATTTTAATTTATTATTGGTTAAACGTTGTAACATATCGCCAACATTAACAACCAATTGCTCAGGTAATGCTGTAATAGCCACCCATTCGCCTTGTTTGTTTAATACTTCTAAACCTTCGGCACTAGCGCCCATTAATAAAGTAATAAGGTTAATGTCCTCGTGTTCAGCAGCTCTTACTGCACTTTTAGGTTCGTTAGTTATAGGTGGATAGTGAATTGGGCGTAAAATAGAATTGCCGTTTTTTATTTTTGCATCAAAATAAAATTCATCTAAACCTAAATACTAAGCAATGGCACGCAACATGTGTTTGCCAGTTTCTTCCAATTGTTTATATGCTTTTATACCAAATTCGTTAAAAGCGGGTAATTCAGGTACAAATATGTTTTCAGGGTATTCACTTCTTATTGGATCATCACCTTCTACTG
>JBGSBN010000266.1:0-3997 GCA_041730515.1 Methylacidiphilales bacterium
GATGAAAGTTTATTTTCTAAATTGTTTTTAAACTTTAAAAATCCTGTTATTGAAAAACTATATAAAAATACTAATACCAAAAATGATCAGTTAATTATTGAAACCTTATACATTAACTCTTTAATGATAGGTCATTACCCATTAAGCAGTATGGAGCTTGAAACCATGAACAAAAATTTGATATTGATGATTGATAATTTAAACAATACTTTATAATGATAAATTTTGAAACTGAAGAAGATATTGAATATGTACTATACAGCATTGATGGTGAATATAGTTCAAACAATAAAGACATTGCTTTTGAATGCGTAAAAAAAGCAGCTGCATTGAACAATAAGTATTTAGAATTTAGGGCCAGGTATGAGCATTTATCGCAGTTAGTTTTTAGTAATATGTACGAGGAGGCAATTCCTTTGTATCCTTGGTTATTAAATTACATGAAAACTTACGATGCGGAACATTTACAAATTTTATGGGCATTTAAATGGGTGGTTGGACATATTTCGCATTTTCATAAAATTCCATTATCAAAAATTAATGAGCTGTTCGAATTATACGAAAAAGAATACACTGCTTATGGCGAAACAAAAAAAATAGTAGCTTATAAAAAGTTGTATCATTATTTAAATATTGGCGAGTTATCCTTGTCTGATGAGATGTACGATATTTTTAAAAAATCGAAGAAAGGTGAATTAGATGATTGCGGGGCTTGCCAAAAACAGGGCATTATTGAGTATCATTTTGCCAAGAAAAATTACAAGGCTTTATTGGCAGAAAGTGAAAAATTATTTTCTCAAAAACAAAACTGTGTAGAAGTACCTAATATTACTTATCCATTGGTTTGTTATGTTTATTTGTTGTTAAATAAGCTGCCTGAGGCCGAAAATCATGCTCAAATTGCTAATAAAAAACTAAAGTTCAATATTTTTCAAAGTAATGCCTATTATTTGTTATTGTATTACAGTAAAACCAAACAATTTGTACAAGGTAAAAAAATTATTGATAAACAATTGCCATTTATAATTAACAATAATGACAATATATTTAAGTTCAATTTTTACGGTGCTTGTTATGTGTATTTTAAATGTTTAGAGCAAGATAATATAAAAGATTATAAACTTAAATCAGCAGATTTGGTAAAAGGAAAAGTGCAACCAACCAAGGCGAGTAGTTACTCGGTATCAGCTTTAAAAGATTATTTTTATGAGGAAGCCAAACAAGAATCTATATTATTAGATACACGCAATCAAAATACATTTTATGAAGAAAAATTAGCTGAGTTGGTGGTTTAAAAGCAATATTTATAACAAAAAAAGTCAAGTCATGCTGTAAGCATCTTCCTGGACTTAACTAGTTGCATTCCATTAACTTTTATCACAGAACCCTAAAGAGAAGGTAATTTCATTTTATAAACAGTCATTCCGTAGTAACGCTCGAGCGGTATCCTTTGGATAGTAACCAAGTTAGCTAATGGATAAGTCATTTCTTTTTTTCTACTTTCTTTTTACTTTTTGTTTGGGCAAAAAGTAAAGCAAAAAGCCCACCACTAAATCCAAATTTCAATTTTTCTTTCGCGCTTCCCAACGCCACTCGGGCCGAAAAATTAAAATTTCGCGCATTTAGTAGACATCCACCCACACCGCTTATTCCGCTCCTCTATATTCTTTAATTAATTGAGTTGATTTGGTTGATTAATAAATTAAGTTGATTAGTTAATCAAAAAATGTGCGGGAAATATTCCCCCTTGCGAATTGGAATTGTGCGCACGAGAAGGGGGTAAGGGGGATGTTTTGAAATGCCAATTATTTCATTAATTCATCAATTTTTACATAAATTTCTTTCAATACATTTTCAAGGTTATTCTTTATATCACCATCCAAAAACCGAATAAAAGTAACACCATAGTTTTCAATTAACTGCTGCCTCATCATATCATCCTTAAAACTCTCATCATATTGATGTGAAGAGCCATCTATTTCAATTACAAGTTTTAGTTCATGACAATAAAAATCAACAATAAATTCAAGCATTGGTACTTGTCTATGAAATTCAACCTTTAGCGATTTTCCTTTTATTGCTTTCCATAAAATCACTTCAGATAGAATTCTTTGTTTTCGAAGTTCTTTCGCTAAAATCTTCAATCTTGGATTGTATTATTTTATTAGTCATAAAACAAAAATAATAAAAAATTACATCCCACTAACCCCCTTCGGCCATGCTGTAACTCAGCGCAAGGGGGAATTATTCCCGCACCTCTATTTTAAAAATGTTTTTTGTAAGTTAATAATTTAATGGAGTTGATTATAATTAAGCACCTAAGTACTTCGAACTATAAACTTTGAACTAATTTGCCTTTGGTTTTTGTTTTCACCGAACATTTTATGTAAGTCTTATTATCAATTACTTTAACTCATACCATCCAATTCCTAATAACCCATTGTAATAATCTATATCTACATAATCGCCAATATTTTTTGAGTCGTAGTACTTTTGTTTAACCTTTTCTTTTTCATTTTCTGTTTGCGTATGCCATCTTTCTATCACTAAATTATTGCTGCTATTTTTTCCTTTTGTTTCATACTTTTCTATAATTCTGGCTGAAAAATAATTAGAAGGCGAATGGTTAAACGCGCAGTTTATAAAAACCACCAACGAAAGGCTATAAAAAAAACCATAAAGACTATTAATAGTCATTCGGGATACTAATGAAGCTTTAGGCATTTGTGTTATTTTTTCAAATACTATTATAAATAATACTGTAAAGCCAATGCTGTAAATCCATACTAACGTATAGCTAAAAATGGAATAATCAGAACTTATTCTTATAAACATGCCGCCAACAGCAATGATGCAAGCTAAACCTATATTAGGCTTATTTCCACTTTCATGGTCATAAACAATAATGCCTTTGTACTCTCGTAATAAATACATACAAGCAAACGGAACCAAAGCCATTATTACAAAGGCTAATTGAGTAGCCGTTGATGTAAATGTTAACCAAGCAAGTATTGCAAAAACAATGATATTAACTGCTCTAACAGTATTTTTGGCTTGCTTATAACTAATATTTGGATTACTATTATTTGCTCTTTTTTTTCGCATTACTTTTTACATTCTTAATCTTAAACAAACCCATAAGTTTCTGCCTGCGGCACTCATACCTGATGAAAACACACGGTATTGCATATCGGTAATATTATCTATTCCTGTTTGTAATTGAAGTTTGCCTTTTTTGCCTAAAGTATATTGGGCTTTTACATTTAAGGTGTGCCAAGCTGGCGAACCTTTTGGAGTTGCATAAACGTCATTGTCTTCACCGTTTAAATTGAAATCGGCAATGTGTTTCCAACCTTGGTAAATCGAACTTAATTCAATCTTCCATTTGCTATTATTAAACTGAATGGCAGTTCTGCCAAACATAGGTGGAATATGGTCTAAAGGCGTTTCATTGTCTGCATTTTTTATTCTACCATAAGTATAATTTATGGATGAAAAAGCCATGAAATTTGTAGAAATATCTATTGCTAACTGCGCATTATAACCATAAATATAGGCTTGTTGTACATTTTGATTACTGAATACTTTGGTATTAACTCCATTATAAAGCGCTGAATCATTACCATTTAAAGTAGTATTTTTTACGGTAATGGCATTGATAATTTGGGTGTAATATACATTGGCTTCCAGCTTTATTTTTTTGCGAACTACCGCGCTAAAACCCATTTCTAAATTATAGGTATATTCTGGTTTTAAATCAGGATTTGGAATAATCATAGCCTCGCCTTTTTTACTCTCAAACACTTTGTTTACATCATCTAAATTAGGTGCCCTAAATGCGTTTGATAAATTGGTATAGAGTTTTATTGCTTTAATTGGCAAATAAACCAATCCTAAATTCCCATTGATGGCGGTATTTTGTTGAGATAAACTATTGCCTAAAAAGGGAAAAAAAGTTTTGTTATTAAAGGTTGAATTTAAACCAACATAATTAGCT
>JBGSBN010000267.1:0-4033 GCA_041730515.1 Methylacidiphilales bacterium
ATTAACATTAGTGGACGCTACTTGTGTTGGGGGAAACTTTAGTCCGCATGATAGGTACTCAGTGCCCGGAAGGATCATACGATTAGTGCCAGCCGTAGCACTATCGGGCATGAAAGCGGTAATGAATGAGCTGGAAAAAAGTCCAGATGTAATTTTATTTATTGATGAAATTCACACTATAGTTGGCGCAGGCGGTGCAAGCGGAAGTTTAGATGCATCAAACATGTTTAAACCTGCATTAGCCCGTGGCGAAATACAATGTATTGGTGCTACCACTTTAGATGAATACCGTCAGTACATTGAAAAAGATGGTGCTTTAGAACGTAGGTTCCAAATAGTAATGGTTGAACCTGCTACTCCAGAAGAATCTATTCAAATATTGACCAATATTAAAGATAAATACGAAGCTCACCACAGTGTAACTTATACTACCGAGGCTATTAATGCTTGTGTAAGCATGAGCACTCGTTACATGGTTGATAGGCATTTGCCAGATAAAGCCATTGATGTATTAGATGAAGTTGGAGCTCGTGTTCATTTAAGTAATATACATGTTCCGGCTGCTATTATTGAGCTAGAAAAACAAGTTGAAGACATAAAAATAGAAAAAAATCAAGTAGTAAAAAGCCAAAAATATGAAGAGGCTGCTAAACTACGCGATAAAGAAAAACATTTGTTAGAACAACTTGAAACTGAAAAGAGCAAGTGGGAAGAGGATTCTAAAAACCAACGCTATAATGTTAGTGAAGATGATGTAGCAGAGGTAATAGCCATGATGACAGGAATACCTGTAAAACGAATTGCGCAAAGTGAAGGTGAACGTTTGTTAAAAATGGGTACCGAACTTAGTGGTAAAGTAATTGGACAAGATGAAGCTATTAAAAAACTAGCAAAAGCTGTTCAACGCAGCCGTTCTGGCTTAAAAAATCCAAATAAGCCAATTGGTTCATTTATATTTTTAGGTCCAACTGGTGTTGGAAAAACAGAAATGGTAAAAGTTTTAGCTCGTTATTTATTTGATACCGATGATGCCAGGATTCGTATTGATATGAGTGAGTACATGGAGAAATTTGCTGTGAGCCGTTTGGTTGGAGCGCCTCCAGGATATATTGGATACGAAGAAGGCGGACAATTAACCGAAAAAGTTAGAAGAAAACCTTACGCAGTTATTTTATTAGATGAAGTAGAAAAAGCGCATCCTGATGTGTTTAATTTATTACTTCAGGTTTTAGATGAAGGATTTTTAACTGATAGTTTAGGTCGTAAAATTGATTTTAGAAATACCATCATCATTATGACATCAAATATTGGTAGCCGCCAATTAAAAGATTTTGGTGCAGGAGTTGGATTTGGAACACCAAGTAAAGACGCTAACGCACAAAAAGATTCGAAACTAGTAATAGAAACGGCCTTAAAACGATTCTTCTCACCTGAATTTTTAAATAGAGTTGATGATGTAATTGTATTTAATTCGTTAGAAAAAGAATCAATCGCTAAAATTTTAGATATTAACTTAAGTAAATTGATTAGCAGAGTTGAAGAATTAGGATTTAAATTCAATATTACAGATTCGGCAAAGGCATTTTTAGCTGAAAAAGGTTTTGATGCTGATTTAGGAGCAAGACCTTTGGCAAGAACAATTCAAAAGTATGTGGAAGATGGAATTGCAGAGCAATTATTATTACAACAAACTGGCGAGGGTGAAACAATTGAGGTAGATTACGATAAGGAAGTCAATGCTGACGAATTAAAAATAACTACTATTAAGAAAAAAGAGCGTAAAAAGAAAGACACTCCAATTGATAAAACAGAAGAGTAATTTAATTGGAAGGATTTTATTTTTATCAAATTTTAAATAGCTCCTTAACAAAATAGCATATTTTGATGTAGCTATAATTTATAAAAAAGCCGTAAAACTTTGTTTTACGGCTTTTTTTGTGGAATGTGATATGCTTTAATTGGGGGTGTCAATACCTATTATATGTAGTCTGAAGCCAAGCCAAAGCAGAGGGAATACGGATTTTAGATGAAATAAGAGTTTGTAACTCATTTTTAAGCCCGTGTCAGAGACTTTACAATTCAAAATAAATACTCAGAGCGCTGCGCTAACTCCAAGCATAGTTAGATATGATAAAATTATAACTGAGATTTTACAAAACAAAAAAGCTAGTTCGAAATAAAACGAACTAGCTTTTTAAACAAAATTATTATAATTCAAAAATGAAAACTAGGCTGCTTCATCTTCTTGGTACTTGTCGTACCCAAAAGATTTTGCATAACCACCTAACTCGTCTCTTAATTGGCGTTTTGCTACAAATATTCTTGTTTTTACAGTTCCAATTGGAATGTTTAATAAAGTAGCAATTTCGTGGTATTTAAAACCTTTAAAACTCATGGTAAAAGGTTTTTTTAAATTTAATGGTAATCTATCAATTGCCGATTCAATATCTCTCATTATAAATTTTTGCTCTCCTTTATTTACTTCAGTAATGGCAAATGAATCTATAAAAAATTCGTTATCGGTACTATCTATAAAAGTATTTCTTTTCAACATCCGTCTATAGTTATTTATAAACGTATTTTTCATAATGGTATACAACCAACCTTTAAGGTTTGTACCTTCCTCAAATTTATCTTGGTAGGTGTAAGCTTTTAGCATCGTTTCTTGAACCAAATCATTGGTGTCTTCCACATTTCTTGTAAGCTGGTAAGCATATTTTCTTAAACTTTTAGCTTCTCTCTGTACTACGTTTTTAAAATGAATAGCTGTCATGTTGTTTAATAATTTTATTATTTTGTTCAACAAGATTCAGGTATTAATTTCACAAATGCAAACATTTTGTTTATGTTTAATCGAAATAACTTAAACAAAACTTTATTATATTGATAATCAATAAAATAAATTTTAAATAAATGATGTTTTTTACTTTTTTTAGACAAATATGAATAAAAACTTGAAAATATTATAAAAAACATACCATCAATCAATTTAAATAAATAACATAAAATTGCAAAAAAATTAAAGATAATTTAATAAACAGTTAGCTTGTAAAAAAAATAACCTAAAAGAAAAAAAATGCCTTTATTTTGAAACAATATTTAATTGCTTAAGGTTATTGAGTACATAAATAAAAAGAAACAACTTATTATTAGATGGAAATTACAGTATCGAGAAAAACCCATTTTAACGCTGCACATAGGCTAAATGTGCCAAGTTGGAGTGAGGAAAAAAATAAAGCATTTTTTGGTGCTTGCAATAATGCCAACTACCATGGCCACAATTACGATTTAATTATATCGGTAACTGGCAAGGTGGATGAAGAAACGGGTTATTTAATAGATATGACTTACTTAAAAAACATAGTTAAGGAAGAAATAGAAGATAGATTTGACCACAAAAATTTAAACTTAGACACCGCAGAATTTAAAAACCTAAACCCAACAGCCGAAAACATAGCAATGATTATTTGGCAATTATTAAGAGAAAAATTAGATCAAAACTTAAAACTAAAAGTGATTTTATATGAAACTGAACGAAACTTTGTTGAATACCATGGAAACTAAAAATATAAATACAGACGAAATTGGTGATGACCATGTAGGGTTTTCATTAGAAACTCCATTAAGAGAAGATGCTTTTAAATTAGATGATGATTTAAAAATAGAATTGATAAGCAAACATTTTAAAGAAATAATGCAAATATTAGGTCTTGACTTAAGCGATGATAGCTTAAGTGGAACCCCTAATAGAGTGGCAAAAATGTATGTAAAAGAAATTTTTAGTGGTTTAAACCCAAAGAATAAACCAGAGGTAAAATTATTTGAAAATAGGTATAACTATAAAAATATTTTATTGGAAAAAAATATCTCTTTTCATAGTGTTTGCGAGCATCATTTTGTGCCAATTACAGGTAAAGCTCATGTAGCTTATATTCCTATTGGCAAAGTGGTGGGCTTATCAAAGTTAAACCGAATAGTAAGGTATTTTGCTCTAAGACCTCAAGTACAGGAGCGCATGACTATACAAATAGTA
>JBGSBN010000268.1:0-3942 GCA_041730515.1 Methylacidiphilales bacterium
ATTTTTTCCTACTATGCTTTCAAAATACTGAATATCGGTTGAGGTGATGGTTTTATATGGCATTTAGAGATTTTTTGATTTAGAAATTTGGAGATTGTTGTCACGCAAAGCGTGATTGATTGTTTAATTGTTGGATGGTTAAATTGTCAATTGCTTATTGTCAATTGCCTATTGCTTATCGCTTATTGCCAATTGCATATTACTTTTCGCTAGAGGCCAGAAGCTAGCAGCTTACTTGGTTACTTGTAAAATTCTAATAGGTGCTTTAGCTGGAACCAAACCTGCTTTTAAAATAATACGTTGACCTTGATCGCCATTGATAAAATTAACAAAATCGTTGCCCAAACTTAAAGTTGCTTGCCTTCCTATAATGTAAATCTCTCTGCAAAAAGGATATTGCCTTATAGCCACATTGGCCTGAATAGGCTTGTAGGTTAACGATTCATAACTGATTTTACGCGGAATTATTTCAGCTACTTTTATGCGGTCTAAAAAGCCTTTCATTTTACTATCGTCTTTATCGCTTATCCAGTTTAAGCCAATTACGCCAATGGCATTTTTATTTTTTTCTACATAATCAATTACTTCAGGATTTGAGTTAACAGCAAAACAATGTTTGCCAACTTCTTTTCCATCTAATAACGAATCTTTAAAATATTGCGTAGCACCTGATGCAGGATTATCAAACACTACCTGAATTTTACCCATTTTGTTTTTAGCAAATACTTGACTCCAATCGGAAGCTGTTCCATCCATTAATTGTTTAATTTGATTTACAGTAAATACTGTATCAGGATTAGCTTTATTGGTTATTAATGCCAGAGCATCAATGGCTATTTTGGCTTGAACAAATTTAAATGCATCTTTATCTATTACTGCTTGCTCCTCTTTAGTAGCTTTACGAGGCACAATGGCTAACTTAACACTATCAATTAACATTAAACGCATGGCTTCTGCCGGACTTGTATAAATAAAATCCAAGTGTTTTTTATCGTTTATTGATTCAAAAACCATTTCTTCAGCCTCTATTACTGGGCGCAAACTTTCATCTACTGCTATTTTTATACGGGTATTATCCACCGTTTCCTTTGGTGCATTATTACCATTGTCACAAGCCCAAAAGGTAAAGGCTGCAAATACTAAAATACTTATTCTTTTCATGGTTGTTATAAAATTAAAAGATTATAAAATTGAAAGATTACAAAAATTATAAGATTGTAACATAACAAAGATTTATTGTTACAAATTTATAAAGTTAAGTGGTTTAATAAAGATGGTTTTTGTTAATTAATTACATTATCTGTAAAATAGTAAACAATTATTGCAGACACAATTTCCTGCAATGAAAAAACTATCAACCGACAACTAAATCACGCATGGCGTCAATCAACTACTGAATATACAAATCAATATCATCCATAATTTTTTGACTGATTTCTACGAAAGCTTGATCAGCTAATGATTGGCTTGTAATTAAATCGCGGTTTAGTTCAAAAAATTTCTCCTTCCATTCTGCAGGTGCATTGGGCATAAAATTACCTGCTGGCAAACTTGGATATAAGTTATCCGTATTGCCATTAAACCTTGCAAACACATGCACATCGTACTGCTCTGAGCTAAATGTTTCTGACGATACAATTTGCCCACTTTGCACCGATACCAATTGATAAGTAACCTTAGCTTCTACTTTTCGGAACTTTTTGGTTTCGGCATAACTTACTTTTTTAAATTTGATAACCGATTGACTTTCGCCATTAGCCCCAACTACGCGTTCGCTAAACGATTGATAAGCGGGTTCATCGGTGGCAGTTGGTTTTAATTCATCAAACTTTACTTCATTTACATCAATTAATAAAAAATATTTGGCTCCAATTAATTGACCGGCTTTGGCTGCGGTTTCTGCATCGGTAATAGTGATTGAATCAGGTTGTTGATTTAATAATCTATCTAAATTGGTTTTATCTATAATTTTTAAAAATGGATTTTTAGTATTGCCAAATTTAGCCACCAATGCCTCATAAAAAGATAAATCTTCATAATTTTGATACTGGTTTTTACCCACTAGAACAGTTGCCATTGGAAGGCTCGCTTTTTCTAAAGCGTATTTAAGCATTTGCAAAGTATTTTTAAAAGTAGCATCAAAGGTAGAAACTTGCTTAAAGGTTTTGTAAGCAGCTTTATAATTTTCGGCTTCTATAAATTTTAATCCTTGGTGATACAAAGGTTCCAACACACTTTGCATACGTAAAACGGAAACATTTTTATAACTGCTATCAAACTCAACAATTTTGGCAAAAGTAAACTCGGCTTTATCAAATTTATTTTCATTCATTTGACTTAATCCTAAATCGTACTGTTTGCTTATAAACTCCTGCTTGGTTTCCTCGTAAAGTGGATCAAAATAGGCTAACCAGTTTAAATCAACGCCAATATTCTTTAAATTATTAAAGTAATCTTTACAATAACTGTATTGTCTTAAAGCTTGTTCATTATTGCCATCTACCACATATTTTGCAAAGGCGCTAAACTTTCCATCCAACACCAATTGTGCATTTTTTTGCAAACCTTGTTTGGCTTTTATGTTTTGAGGTTTAGTTAATAAAGCCGCATAATAATTATCGGCTGCATCACTATGGCTCCCATCTAAGGCTTGTTTATCTGCCAATTTTATGTATTGCAATGAGCTATCACATGATGAAAGCATCATTGGAAAAATTACCAAACAAAGCCATTTTATAAAGAAATTTGATTTTACAGCCATTTATTAAATATATTTTTTTGCTTTGTAAGCCTTGCAAATAAATCAATACAATTGGTTTTAAAAAAATAGTTTCATAATACCACAAAATTATTACAGAATAATTAGTTTTGAAGCAATGGATAGTAGCAACCAAACAGGCATTAATATCAATAAATTTATTAGCGATACAGGTATGTGTTCTAGGCGCGAAGCCGAAAAATACATTGTAGATGAGCGAGTTACCATTAATAACAAAATTGCCAAATTAGGCAATAGGGTTAATCCTAGCGATATTGTAAAGGTAGATGGTGAAAAACTAAAAACCACTACCAACGATATTTATATAGCTTTTAACAAGCCTGTTGGCATTATTTGTACCACTGAATTAAAAATAAAAAACAATATCATTCAATACATCAATCATCCTAAAAGAATGTTTCCCATTGGTAGGCTAGACAAGGAAAGCGAAGGATTGATTTTTTTAACTAACGATGGAAATATTGTAAATAAAATACTGAGAGCAGGAAATAACCACGAGAAAGAATACATAGTTACGGTTGATAAACCCATTAACGAAAAGTTTATTGAACGCATGAGCAATGGCATTCCAATGCTTGGAACTGTTACCCATAAATGCCAAGTAGAAATGTTAAGCAATTATGTTTTTAAAATAATACTTACCCAAGGATTAAACCGCCAAATACGTAGAATGTGTAGCTTTTGTGGGTACGAAGTGCGCAAACTTAAACGGGTTAGAATTATGAATATTGGGCTTAAAAATTTAAAGCTAGGCGAATGGCGTGAGTTTACTCAACAGGAATTAGATGGTATTTTGAAGATGGTAGCTACATCGAGCAAAACCACCGAAAAGTTTAATGCTGACGATTATGAAGACTAAACGGATTTTTGATGTATGATTTTTGAATGGGGAGATGGGCACTGGGAAATGTGAGTTGGGCTGTAAGTTTACAGCAAACACCAACAAACTTTATGCTGTAAGCATCTTCTTGCCTTTTAAGCTAGTTTGGAAATTTTAGATATTGAGTTTGATTTCTAACATCGACAGTATCCCACAAAGTGTGTAAGTTGAAAAGTTAAGGCATGGAATTATATCCTAAGCCTTTCTTCAAAAATAACCATAAATTGGTTTAAAACAATGCCCCAATTTCGAATTGGCATAGTCCATTTTTTAGTAGCCTCTC
>JBGSBN010000269.1:0-3926 GCA_041730515.1 Methylacidiphilales bacterium
CCGAAAAACCTGTGGCTTTTAAAATGGCAATGGAATCCATTTTTTCGTAAATCATCATGTTTAAAATATTGTAAATACAAAAACCTGCCACTATTAAAAGTGTTATTCCTACTGCATACGAAATCAATGTTCTTATTGAACTTCCGGTTTCAAACTGTGAGTTAGCTGTTTGAATATCTTCGGCATCTATTCCAAACGTATTGGTATATTCTTTAGCCAACACAGGTGCGGTTGTCATATCATTCAACTTAATTTGAATATCGGTAATGTAATTACTGGACTTGCCTAATAATTTCTGAGTGGTAGCTAACGAGCAATAACTTTGTACTTTATCTAACTCAACCAACCCCGATTGAAAAAAGCCAACTACTTTCAACTGAATTCTATCGCCTTTAGGAGTAGTAATTTGTATCACATCACCAATATTAGCTAACATTTTTTCGGCTGCTCCTTTACCTAAAACAATGCTATTGGGTACATTCAGTAAATCAATATAATTGCCCGCTGTTACATAATCGTTAAAGAAAAATAACTTGTTTTCAGCTTCTACATCTATGCCATTTATAACGCCTGTAATATCTATTGCACCAACATTGTAAAACACTTGTGCTATAATTTTGGGTGCAATTCCTTTTACCCTTTTATCGCTATGCAATGCCTTTAAAATGGCGCCATTATTATAAATTTCTTGTCTGGCATTACTTGGTTTTATAGAATGTATAAAATGATAACTGCTTTTAAATTTATCCGATAAATCAATAGGTTGGTCTTTGGTGGCTTTTATTTCGTTAAACAATTTAATATGCGCAGTTCGGTTTAAAATCAAACCATCCAACAAATCGTTAAGGCCGCTCATAAAACTAAGCAAAGTAATAAACATGGTAATACTAAAAGTAACTCCAATAGCTGCTACCAATGTTTGTCGCCACCGCGCTAATAAAAGCGATTTAGCTATGGTTAAAAGTAATTTGATGTTCATTATTTGGCAGGCACTATTAATTCGTCAGCTACAGAAACACCACTTAAAATTTCAACCATTTTGTAATCTTTCAAACCAATTTTTACCGCTATTTTATCGCCTTTGGCATTGGTTACAAAACCATCATCGCTTACCACATTGCGAGGCAGGGTAATTACATTTTTTTTAGTTTGAATTACAATATTGGCTTCGGCAGTAAGGTTTGGATACAATGTTTGGGGCTTTTTGGTAAACTTAGCTTCTACTAAAAAAGTTTTGGTTCTTTCGTTCATAATGGGGTTAATTTTACTAACCGTAGCCTCATAAACTTGGCCTTTGTAACTATCTAGCGATATTAAAACCAATTGCCCTAATTGCACCTTTACTATATCGTATTCGTCTATTTGTAGTTCTAGTTTAAAATCGTTGGCAGACCCAATAATGGCAATGGGTGTTTGGTTATTTACCATTTCGCCTTTTTCTTTTAAAATGCTATAAACCTTGCCGTCTATTTCGCTTTTCACCACAAAATCGTTGAGCTGCTTTTGGGCAATGCTTAAGTTTTTTTGCGCTTGTTGCGATGTAAACTGTAACTGACGTTTTAAATCTTGGTACTTAATTAAAGCCGATAAATACGTGGTTTTGGAGTTTTGAAAAGCCAGTTCGCGTTGGTCTAAATCGTTTTGAGAACCTACTTGCTGTTTCCATAAATTTTGCTGACGCACATACAACGATGAATCGGTTAAAAACTTAGCCTTGGTTAAATCTATGGTATTTTTTAAATCGTTTAACTTGCTTTGGTTAGCGCTAAAATCGTTAAACCTCGCTGCTAGTTTGGCATTTTCTGAATTTAATTTTGATGTTTCGTTTTGAACCGAAACCAAAGGCGTGTTGAGCTTTACCAAACTACCTTCGGTTATCATTATTTGATTGATAATGCCACTAACGGTAGCATAAACTTGGTACTGATTTTCGGCCTTAATGGTGCCCGATGCATATACCGATTCTGTAATGTCTTGTTGAATTGGTTTTATTTTCTCCACCTTTTTTTTGCAAGCCGTAAAAACGGAAACTATAACTATTGCAAATACCCATTTTTTCATAGTTCAAATGTATAGTTTAGTTTTATATAGCAGTATGATGTGGGTCAGTAAAAAAGAGTATGTTGATTTTTGAGTTGCGGGTTGAAGAGTTGCGAGTTTTGTTTGATTGTTAATAGACCATGGACGATGGACCATTGTCGATGGTCAACGAGAATGGAGTTAATTAACGGTCGCTGAGCTAGTCGAAGCGCTGCCTCCCGACCAACAACACCAAGTCATGCCGGAGTCCCGCAAAGCGAGATTCTTGGCTTTAACTAATTGCTTTCCATTAGCATTAACTTTGTCAACATCAAACGTCATTGCGATCACGCCAAGGCGTGAGTGGCAATCTCAAGCGAGCTTTTGCATTTCATAACTTGAGATCGCTTCGTTCCTCGCGATGACACTAAATGCAACATCCATCATCCAAAATTCCACATCCCAGTCATGCCAGAGTCCCGCAAAGCTGGATTCCTTAACAATGGATAATCATTGCTTTCGAATTTAGTTTCTTGCCCTTGTTCGGTCGCTGAGCGAAGCCGAAGCGCCAACAATACTTTGATATTTTAACTTTCTTTCATTTACAACTGAATTCCTATTCCGTATTCAACATTCCGAACTGCTCATTTCGTTTGTTCTCTGCATTAACAAGTAAACTAAATAAAAAGCCAAAGTCCATTTAACACACGAAAGTGTTCTTATATGAAAATTAAAATTAACTTGTTTTAAGAAGTATAACAAATATGTTTGTATTACTAAAAATGGAACAAACATTCGCATAGCTTTAAAAATTAGCCAGATACGCCCTATAAAGTAGGGATAAAAACAAGTTGTGTTTCACATTATAAAAACCCGAAATGAACAAAAAAATAAAATTGATTTATCTAATACTCTTATTGACACTAAGCTTTTCTTGTGTTGAAAAGAAATTAGTAGAAAATAAAACTATCAAACCTGAATTGGTAGTAACTTCAAAAACCGACACCTTAAAATTTACTTCGGGAATACTTGCTATCTTTCAGGATAGTAGAGGAAATTATTGGCTTGGAAGTCATAAAGAAGGCGTGAGTTTTTATAATGGAAAATCATTTAAATACTTTACAACTACTGAAGGTTTATCCGACAATCAAATACGCTCAATTCAAGAAGACGAGAATGGAAAAATTTGGATTGGAACAGCAAAAGGAATAAGTGTATATGACAAAGGAAAATTTACTAATTATCCTCCTAAAAATAACAACCCCATATTTGATTGGAATGAAACCAATGGAGATTTATGGTTTTATTCGTGGGAAGAAGACGGAATAAATCGTTTTGATGGGATAAATATGAACTATTTAATATTCCCAAAACCCAAAAATATAAATCCTGATAATACTTTTGGCGTAACTGATATTTCAAAAGATAAAGACGGTAAAGTTTGGATTGCGACTTATGCAGCACTATTTAACTATGATGGTAAAATGGTAAATATCTTTGATAATGAAAAATTAAACCTAAAAGATAATGAGCTTTTGCATATAAGAAGCGTATTAGCAGATTCAAAAGGACGAATTTGGATAGGAAATAATGGAATTGGCGTTTTGCTAATGAAAGGTAATTCAATAATTAATTTTTCTGAAAAGAATGATTTAATCCATCCAACAAGCACAAGAAGAGGAGATAAATCAAAACCAGGCACACTTGAACACACTTTTGCTATTGAAGAAGATTCAGATGGCAATATTTGGTTTGCAGATATATTTACAGGAGCTTGGAAATATGACGGTAAAATTTTGACAAACTACTCTATTAGTGATAAAATTTCTAAACCAATGATTTGGACTATTTATAAAGACAGCAAAAACAATTTGCTTTTTGGAATGGCAGACGGAACTATATTTAAG
>JBGSBN010000270.1:0-3908 GCA_041730515.1 Methylacidiphilales bacterium
CAAAATTATTAATATTTTCGCTATTGGTCATAATGGGTTCTAGTTGGTCTTTGCTCAAACGCATGTAATCAACTATTTTATGAGCTGGTCCGCGGCTACTTGGGTAATTATTGTCAAATTCTTGTTCTGTTAAAAACTGTACAAAAGTGTTTAAACCTTCGTCCATCCAACTCCATTGGCGTTCATCACTATTAATAATCATTGGAAAAAAGTTATGGCCAACTTCGTGGATAATTACACCAATCATTCCGTATTTGGTGCGTTCAGTGTAGGTTCCATCGGTTTCTGTTCTTCCGTAATTAAAACAAATCATGGGGTATTCCATTCCGCTTGCTGCTTCCACGCTTATGGCAGTTGGGTAAGGATAATTTATGGTAAATTTAGAATATGTTTTAATGGTGTGAGCCACAACTTTAGTAGAGTATTTACTGTATAAAGCATACGATTCTTTAGGATAATAACTCATACACATTATATTTTTTTCGCCTTGTTTTATTGCCATGGCATCCCAAACAAATTTTCGAGAACTTCCCCATGCAAAATCACGCACATTTTCGGCTGTATAAACCCACGTTTTGTAATTGGTTTTATCAGGATTAGCTTCTTTGGCTTTAGCTTCATCAAGGGTTATAATTTCAATTGGACTGTTTGAAGTTTGCGCTTTTTTCCATTTGGCTAATTGCGCAGCGGTTAATACTTCTTCGTAGTTTTTACAAACACCTGTTGATGCAATTATATGGTCAGCAGGTACTTTCATTTTTACTTTAAAATCGCCAAAGGCTAACGAAAACTCGCCTCTTCCGGTAAATTGTTTGTTGTTCCATCCACCATAATCGTTGTACACACACATACGCGGATACCACTGAGAAATAGTAAATAAGCAATTGCCATTGTCTTCAAAAAACTCGTAACCACCGCGGCCACCAATTTTCATGCGTTCAGGAATTTTGTAATTCCATTTTATTTTAAACACCAATTTACCTTTGCTTTTTAACACTTTTGGCAAATCAATTCTCATCATAGTATTATTAATGGTGTATTGTAAATTATTGCCTGCACTATCTGTTACCGAAATAATATTTACCCCATAGCCATCTAGTTTTTTCTTTACATCAAGCCCCGATAATTCCACATCGGTAACAGGTTTTGAAATTTTACTTCCATCAAAATAGTTTGATTCTGTTTTTACATGATGTTCGTTTTCATCCAATTGCAACCATAAATAATTTAAATTATCTGGTGAATTATTAAAGTATGTAATTTTTTCAGAACCTTCTAGTTTTAGTTCTTTTTCGTTTAAAAATGCGTCAATTTCATAATCAGCTTTTTGTTGCCAATATTGGTTTCCAGGCGCACCTGAAGCAGTTCTAAAATTATTGGCATCGGGTAAAATGGTTCCCAATTGTTCAAACTTATTTCCATGGTTTGATTTTGGATTGTTCTGAAGGTTTTGAGCATAACACCAATTGAAAGCAACTAAGGTAATTAATGATAGTAAAAGTTTTTTATGCATGTTTAAATTCTATTTTTGTGTAAAGTACAACAATAATAAAATTTATTGAATGAAACGTAAATTCAATTTTGATTTAGTTGTTAAAATAGTTTTTTAAAAACACATCATCATCCGATATTTTTCCAACCACTTTGTAATCCGACTTTTCTAACACCACCGATTCCAAAGCTTTTTCATTGATAACACAAAACGGAAATCGGCCACTGGCGTGGATAAAGCGCACTTCGTTGGTAGAGTCAATATAAATAAAACCGGTGTGATTATCTAGCCCAATAATGTAAACTCCTTTCCCTTTTTGGGTAATACCACTTATAAAATTTTGTAATGTAAGGCTGTTAAAATGTGTAATATTTTGCTTTTGTACTAAGCTTCGTATCATTTCTTCCGATGCACATTGAGCTAATTTTATCCTATTTAGTTTAACACCTGCATGGCTTAAAGTGGTAGTAACAAAATAGCCTCAAGCAATGCTGCCATCGCCTGGAGTGATGGTGTTGCCATAAAACGACCAACGTGTTCCGTACCAAAAAGGAAAAATATGTTTTACAAGCGCATTTGTAAAAAAATGCTGCTTTTTTTGTTTGGAAAATTTTCCAAATTCAGTTTTTTGAGACTTTATTTTAACTAACGTTTTTTCATATTTTTGGGGTGTAAAATAAAAGGCATGATAACCAGGTAAAATGGCTTTATAAGGCGAAAACCAAATTATAGTAATTAATACAACTGCTATAATTACAATAATTTTTAACGCTTTCATACTAATAATAAATTTACCAAGCTTGTTCGCCAATTAAAGGTACAAACCTAAAATTTTCGAGTGTAATTTCTTCAAAAGTGGTAGCCGAAGTTTTTATTATGCTATGCATTTTTTGCGTATTATTATCTCCAATTGGAATAATTAAAATACCTCCAACTTTCAATTGATTGATTAATGAATCGGGCAAAACAGGCGCACCTGCGGTAACTATTATTTTATCGTAAGGTGCGGCTTCAGTATATCCTTTGCTGCCATCGCCTAAAATACAAGTAGCCTTGTATCCAAATTTAGCAATTCGAGTATGCGCTTTTTTAAATAACTCAGGTTGGCGTTCAATAGTATAAAGTTCTACTCCTAACTCCAATAATATAATGGATTGGTAAGCAGAACCGGTTCCCACTTCCAAAACCTTATCGCCTTTTTCTATTTGTAAAAGTTGGGTTTGGTAAGCTACCGTATAAGGTTGACTAATGGTTTGACCTGCATCTATTTTAAAGGCTTTATCTTGGTAAGCATGTGTTCTAAATTCAGGTTGTATAAAATAATGGCGTGGAATTTTTAGCATAGCGGCCAATACTTTTTCATCCACTATGCCTTTGGTTTTTAGTTCTTCCATTAATCGCTTACGTGCTCCTCTATCTTTAAAAGTATCTTCCATTATTGTTTTGCAAAATAATAAACCATTTATTAAGGTTATTTACATATTTAAAGATAGGAACATTTTGGGTGTGAACATTTTAAACTAGTGTACATTTTACTCGTAAAATGGCGAAAGTGTATATTTTATTCGTTAAACCTAATGTCGCTGTTTACAGTTTAGTAGCTTAAAATATTATTTGAATGGCATTACCGCTTAGTTTTGTTTTAAGTTTAATTTTTAAGCGTAACAATGATTCAAATTGGCATAACAGGAGCTAATGAGCTAAGCAAAAGGCATATTGAAAAAATTTTAGAAATAAAAGATTTTCGATTAGTTGGTTTTTACGACCATGATGAACAAAGTAGTGAACACATTAGTAATACTTTTGGGTTAAAAAAATTTGATTCGTATGCCGATTTACTCGAAAATACGCAAGCCATTGATATTTTATCGCCCGTTGGTACTCATTATAAGTATGCTTTGCAAGCCATTGAAAATTGTCGCCACGTATTTATAGATAAAGTATTGAGCGAAAATTTAGATGAAGCAAAAGAATTAGCTAATTTGGCTTATGAAGCCAATATTCAATTACATGTAAGTAGACACGAGCGTTTTCATCCAAATTTTCAACTACTTAAAAAATTATTGAATAATCCATTATACATCGAATCTTCTAAGTTTGATCCACATGTAATTAATTTAGCTCCCGATAATTTGGTGTTTGATTTATTATTAAATGAACTAGAGTTGGTTTTAAATATTGTAAAAGCCAATGTGTTAAAAATTAGAACTACAGGTGCTTCCATGCATAGCGATACCATCGATTTTATTAACGTAAGGCTCGAGTTTGATAATGGATGTGTTTATAATATGGTAGGAGGGAGTTTTAAATCGGAACAACGAAATAAGATTAAGTTTTTTCAAAAAAATAAAACCTACAGCTTTGACCTTAGTAATTTTAGGATTTCATTGTTAAATTCCACCGAAGAAATTAATGA
>JBGSBN010000271.1:0-3899 GCA_041730515.1 Methylacidiphilales bacterium
AGTAATGCTAAACTTTTTACCCATTTTTTCAAGTAAAGTTTTTTTATAGTGTTCTCCTTGTAAATCAAAGAAAACTCTATTGTCATTGCTGATTGTAATTAGCATTACATCAACATCAGGAAGTGGAATTTCGGCAACAGAAGATGGCGTTAACACCTGAACTGGTTCATCGGGTTTGAACTGAGTAGCTAACATAAAAAATGTTAACAAAAGGAACGCAACGTCAGTCATTGCGGTCATATCTACCGATGTGCTCTTACGAGGTACTTTTACTTTAGCCATTTGTCTGTTTTATTTGTTTTAAAATTATAAAATTAAAATCTGCAATTATTAATTGCCAATAAAACTAACGTTTGTGTGATGCTGCAAAGTTTTGAACAATAGTGAAACCAGCTTCATCAATGGTATAAGTAATTTTATCAATTTTAGTTGTAAATACGTTATACATAATAATAGCTACTGCAGAGTTACCAATACCTAAAGCTGTATTAATAAGCGCCTCAGAAATACCAACCGCTAAAGCAGATGAATCAGGAGCTCCAGCATTACCTAAAGCCGAGAACGCCTTGATCATACCTAATACTGTTCCTAATAACGCTACTAACGTAGAAACTGAAGCCATGGTAGCTATAATTACTAAGTTTTTTTCTAACATTGGTAATTCTAACGAAGTAGCTTCTTCTAATTCTTTTTGAATAGCTAATACTTTTTGATCTTTATCCATGGTGCTTTCGCCTTCCATTTCTTTGTATTTATGCAAAGCAGCTTTAACTACGTTTGCTACTGAACCTTGTTGTGCATCGCACTCTTTAATGGCAGCATCAACATTACCTGCAGCTAATTGAGTTTTTACTTTACGTACAAAACTTTCGGTAGAACCTTTACCAGATGCTTTATTAATTGTTAAAAAACGCTCGATTGAGAAAGTGATACTCATTAAAACCAACGATAATAAAATAGGTACTATAAATCCACCAAGATAAATTAATCCTAATGTAGCTCCTATTCCTTCTTTAATAGGCGTGTGACGAACTTCTCCGTCTGCAAAATTACTTGGGCTACCTAATACAAATTTCCATAGTAAAAAACCTACTACTACTAACATTGGAATTGCAAGCGAAGCAAATATACCACTCGCTTTACTTTCTTCTTTTTTTGTTGCTGTTTGATTCATTTTTTTGTTTATTTTTAGTTAATTGTTTGCGAATAAAATTATTTTAGTTGAATAAACACCTAGTGTTTACAAAAATTTAATCATTTTTTTTTTAAAGACCTCTATTTCTACTGATAATTATTTAAAAAACCTCAATACTAATTGTCTGTTTGTTATAAGTAAAACCAATACTAATGAAGGTTGCACCTTATATTTTAGCTTACAGAAATATTACAATAATATCTTTATGTGAACAAATTCATTTTTTAAATATCCTTACAAAAATGATGGTTATTTTGATAATTTAATTTAAAATATTACTGAAATATCAAAAAATATTGTTGAAACATACAAATTAGTAGCTCAATTATACATTGAATTTAAAGTGCATTACATCACCGTCATTTACAATATACTCTTTTCCTTCCATACGTAAGGCACCAACCTCTTTGCAAGCCGACTCAGAACCATATTTTTTAAAGTCTTCATAAGCAATTACATCTGCTTTAATAAAACCTCTTTCAAAGTCGGTATGAATTACTCCTGCAGCTTGTGGTGCTTTGAAACCACGGTCAATTGTCCATGCCCTAACCTCTTGAACACCTGCTGTGAAGTAAGTAATTAAATTCAATAATTTATACGATGCAGTGATTAATTTAGCCACACCACTTTCGGTTAAACCTAAATCGTTTAAAAAAGCAATTCTATCTTCATAACTGTCTAGTCCTGAAATTTCACTTTCAATAGCGGCACTTATAATTAAAACTTCTGCGTTTTCGTCTTTTACTGCTTCGCGCACTAGTTCTACAAATTTGTTTCCGTTTACCACAGAAGCTTCATCTACGTTACAAACATACATAACAGGTTTGGCTGTTAGTAAACATAAGTCTTCTACATGTTCTTTTTCATTATCAGTTACTTCTAAAGTTCTTGCCGATTTTCCATCATCTAAGTGCGCTTTGTATTTTAACAAAGTACTTTCCACTTTTATCATGTCTTTATCACCAGTTTTAGCTGCTCTGCTTACTTTTTGTAACTTCTTTTCAACCGAATCTAAATCTTTTAATTGCAATTCAGTATCAATAATTTCTTTATCGCGTAGTGGATTAACTGAACCATCTACGTGAATAATATTATCATCTTCAAAACAACGCAAAACATGAATTATGGCATCAGTTTGGCGGATATTAGCCAAAAATTGATTTCCTAGTACTTCACCTTTGCTGGCACCTTTAACTAAACCAGCAATATCAACAATTTCGATATTAGTTGGTACAATTTTATTAGGTTTTACAAGGCTTTCTAACACATTCAAACGCTCATCTGGAACTGTAATAACGCCCACATTAGGTTCAATGGTACAAAAAGGAAAATTAGCTGCTTGCGCTTTTGCATTGCTTAAGCAATTAAATAAAGTTGATTTGCCTACATTTGGTAAGCCTACTATTCCACACTGCATTTTTTTATATTTTTTGCTTCTGGTAGCTAGCTTCTGGCAGCTGGCAAACAGATTTATATTAAAAAGGTTTATTATTTTGCTAGTAGCTAGCTGCCAGAAGCCAGTAGCTGTTTTATTGTCCGTTAATAATTTGTTTCATATCCATAATTATTTTTTCAGCTAGGTGATTAGCGGTTGCCTCACTTTTGCTTTCAGCATAAATACGAATAATTGGCTCTGTGTTACTTCTGCGTAAATGAACCCACTCATTATCAAATTCTATTTTTACACCATCAACGGTATTGATTGGTTGTTTTTTGTATTTTTCTTGAATACCACTTAAAAGTTCATCAATATTGATACTTGCATCTAAATCAATTTTCTTTTTAGCAATGGTATAATCAGGATATGATGAGCGTAAAATGGAGCATAATTTATCGCTTTTAGCTAAATGCGTTAAGAATAATGCAATTCCAACCATGGCATCTCTACCATAATGTAATTCAGGAAAAATAATTCCGCCATTACCTTCACCACCAATTACAGCTTTGGTTTCCTTCATCATGGTAACCACATTTACCTCACCTACAGCACTTGCACTGTATGATCCTTTGTATTTTTCGGTAACATCGCGTAGTGCCCTTGTTGATGATAAATTAGATACTGTATTTTTAACAAAACCAGTACGTTTTAAATTTTCATCACTTACATTTTTCAAAATATAATCAGCTACAGCCACCAAAGTATATTCTTCGCCAAACATACTTCCATCTTCGTTAACCAATGCCAATCTATCTACATCAGGATCAACTACAATTCCTAAATCGGCATTATTTCTAATAACTTCATTTGAAATAGCAGTTAAATTTTCTGGAAGAGGTTCTGGATTGTGAGGGAATTTACCATCAGGTGTACAGAATATTTCTATAATATCATCTACACCAAGAGCACGCAATAACATAGGAACTGCTATTCCTCCTGTAGAGTTAACAGCATCGACTACAATTTTAAATTTTTTAGCTTTAATGGCGTCAGCATCCACTAAATCTAATTTCAAAATTTCGTCAATATGTTTAGCTATGTAATCTTTCTTTTCGGTAATTTTGCCTAATTTATCTACATCAGCAAATTCAATGTTACCACTTTCAGCCACGGCTAACATTTGCTTACCTAATTCATCCGAAATAAATTCGCCTTTACTATTTAGTAATTTTAAAGAAAGGCTGACTTGATCTGTGTTGTATCCGCGGTGAGGCGGGAGAGCACCTCGCCCGAGCGCTGCGTCTCGAAGAAGGCGGGGCTCAGGCT
>JBGSBN010000272.1:0-3859 GCA_041730515.1 Methylacidiphilales bacterium
CATAACAATGCCATTCCAAATATATTTTTTTCATAAATTGATTCAAATGTTTAGTTAGTAAAAGTTAGACTAAATTTATCTTGGCCTAGAAACAGGAACACCTCCGCTAGGGCTTGCTCCACCTGAGCTTCTTCCTCCTCCACCACTTCCAGATCCACCGCCATTAAATGAACCATTAGAGCGAGGTGCATCATAACTTGGTTGGCTATAAACAGGTGGATTATAATTATTGGATGGTTGAGAATATGTTGGCTGGTTATTAGCAGGCTGATTATTATAATTAGGTTGAGAATTATTAACCCTTGGAGCATCTACTGGTGTTGGTACTGGAACAGAATATTGAGGATTCGCTCTCCGATATTCAGTTTGAGTATTGTTTTGCTCAACAGATTTTTCAAAAGTTGGATACGATTGAGGTGTGGCATTTTCGGAACGAGGAGCCACATATTGAACACCATTTTCCGTATTGATAAGAGTGCCTCCTGAACCAACCACTCTAACTTGATTGGGTAGTCCTTGATTGTTATCTATAACAGCAGGATTAGCATTTGTTGCTCTTGGTGCGAATTTTAGCGGATTAGGATTTGGATTATCAATGGTACCACCATTGGTTGAAGGCAAATTAGAACCAACTACTTGGCGTGGTGCATTTTGTCCACGTTGACCAGTATTATTTCTATTATCAACCCCAACATTTCCATTAGGATAAAAATTATTATAACAACCCCAAGAGTTAAAACCATTAAAACCCCAAGGATTACAGTAAATATTATTAAATGCCCATGGATTATTAAAATTATTACAGCCAAAACCTATACCTGTATTCCAACCATTAAATGAATTCCAGCCAAAATTGAAACTAGGCCCCCAATTATTATTTAATCCCCAACCTGAATTTCCAAACCAAGGATTATAAAAACTATTCATACCCCAATTATTAAAGCCCCAATTGTCGAAACCATTATTGTAAAAAGAATTATAGCCGTAAAAATTTCGATTATAAATTCTTGCCAATCTTCTTTGTTGTCTTCGTTCTGCTCTTAATCTTAAATATTCCTCACGTAAGCTAAAAGGCGGCATTGAATAAGGTTGATAATAGCCCGAGTATTCAGGATGCTGTTTATAAATAGAATCTTGATCTGCTTTATAAGCAGGATAACCTAAAACTGCCCTAGGATTTGCAGTTTCCTCGTAATTATTATACCCTGATGGTTTGTTGGTATCAATTAGAGAAGGGTTTTCTCGTTTAATTTTTTCCAAATCAACAGTAGGAATTTTTTGAAGCCCATTAGATAATGTACTTGAACCAGAAAAATATACATCGTCATCAGCCGTTGCGGGTTGATTTAAAAGCGCACAAGAACCAAAAAGTAGAATTGTTGTAAATAATGCTAAAATCGATTTAACTGACATATTATTAATTATTAGATATTACAAAATAAAAGAATTTTATTAGTAAAATTATTACCTTTAATGTAAAACTTTGATACTATTAAAATATAGTTTTTTAAAAAAAATAAATTACAATCATACAGAAACAAATATTAGGCCAAATTTGTTGTATTATTGAATTTTATAAAAATAGTTTTCAATTTTAGTATTTTTTGCCATTTTTAATGCTTCACTTTTGTAGGTATTGCAATTGTAGTTTAAAAAAAATACATTTTATTCGCAACCGTAAATATGATATAAGATATGTTCGAAACCATTACAGATAAATACAAAGATTTTAAATCGCTGCATTATTTTTTGCGCAACACAGCCAATAATATAAACAAGCCAAGCGATACTTATTTGCAAGTAAAAAAAAGAGATAGATATGAAGATATAACTTATGCTCAAGTATTTGAACAACTCAATGCTATTTCGGCTTACTTATATAACTTAGGTTTAAGAAAAGGTGATAAGGCAGCATTGTTAATTGAAAATTGCCCAGAATATATTTGCTTCGATCAAGCATTGATGCAGTTAGGAATTGTAAATGTATCTATATACCCAACCTCATCGGAAAGTGATATTGAATATATTATAAACGATTCAGAATCTAAAGCTATTTTGGTTGGAACTCCATTTTTACTAAAACGTCTAAAAAAAGTTAAAGATAACTGCCCTGGTTTATTAAATATAATTACCACTTTTGAAACAGAAGGTGAACAAATAAAATCTTACCAAAAAGTAATTGAAGAAGGTACCCTTTTATACCAAAATACTAAAGGTTTAATAGAACAAGAGCTTGAAAAAGTTACTTATGAAGATTTATCGTGTTTGCTATATACTTCGGGTACTACAGGCAAACCTAAAGGCGCCATGTTAACTCATAATAACTTTATGAGTAATATAATTATGGCCGACCTTTTATTACCAATAGTTACTAAAGAATTTACTTTTTTATCTTTTTTACCGCTTTGCCATGTTTACGAGCGAACATGTACTTATTATTTTAGTACTTATAAAGGCTTTAAAGTTGCATTTGCCCAAAGTTTAGAGGCATTAACCACTAATATTCAAGAAGTACAACCACGCGCTATTTTAACTGTTCCTCGCTTGCTTGAGCGAATTGAAGAGCGTGTAAGAAAAAGCGCCACATCACAAGGAGGGTTTAAACTTAAAATATTTAATTGGGCTTTAAATGCAGGTGAAAAACGAAGAATTAACAAGGAAAATGGTAAAAGTAATGGCCTATTTTTAAACCTACAATTAGCTTTAGCCGAAAAATTAGTTTACACAAAAATTAAAGAGCGTTTAGGCGGAAAAATGAGTGTAATGGTTAGTGGTGGAGGTGCTTTACCAAAACACGTTGGTGAATTTTTTGCCAATTTAGATATTTTAGTAATTGAAGGTTATGGATTGACAGAAACATCGCCATTTGTTTGTGCTAATGAAGTTCATCGCCAAGTGTGGGGAACCGTAGGACGCATTGGGCAAGCGAATGAAGTTGCTATTCAAAATGTGGAATCAAAAGAAATTATCACACTGCAAACTTATGAATCGTTTGATCCTAAATTTGAAAGTGCGGAAGGAGAAATTTTAGTTCGCGGATTAAATGTAATGAAAGGATATTGGAACTTACCTGAGGAAACAGCAAAAGCAATTGATACAGATGGTTGGTTACATACTGGTGATGTGGGTAAATTTGAAAAAGGATACTTAAAAATTACTGATAGAATTAAAAATATTATTGTTAACTCATTTGGTAAAAATGTGTATCCAACTCCAATTGAAAATGTGTACATGAAATCAAATAAAATTGAACAAATATTTTTAATTGGCGACAGACAAGAATATTTAACTGCACTAATAGTTCCAAGTAAGGAAGAATTGAAAGAAGTATTTAACTATAAGGAAGAATACTTTAAGCAGGAAGACGACTTTATTAGAGACAAGGAAGTAATAGATTGGTTAGATGCCGATATGAAAATGTTAGAAGTAAATTTAGGCAAATTTGAACGTGTAAAAAATTACTCTATTAAACGCAGACCGTTTAGTTTAGAAGATGGGGAAATGACCCCAACTCAAAAAATTAAGCGCAAAGTGGTGGAAAACAAATATGATAATGAAATCAAATCTATTTACATCAGTGTAAGCTAAAGTGATTTGTGATTTAATAACCTGACAAATTTTATACACAATAAAAAAACTATTTCATCTACTTTAGCAGCTTGAAAAACTCAGTTTTTGCAAATTAAAAAATGAATAACTTTAAACTTAAAATGATACCAGAGCGAAGTGCAAAACCTCGCGAAAAAGGATTAACCATGGTAATGGATAAAGGTCTTAGCTACAGAGAAGCAGAAGATTTAATTTCAGTATCGGGCGGACTTATTGATATAATAAAACTTGGATTTGGAACAGCATTTGT
>JBGSBN010000273.1:0-3841 GCA_041730515.1 Methylacidiphilales bacterium
TTAATTAAAGCTATTGAAAAAATGAAGGCAATAATTACTGTTTTAAATACTGAAAAAGAACAGTTTGAAACTGACCAAAAAGCCATTAGTAAAAAGATTGCCCAAAAATCGAATGAGCTGAATGATATTAATGACGAAATAAAAAAACGAGAGGATAGAATTAGCAAACTACAAGAAAATAAACGTGAGCTAGAAACATTTGGAATAGCACCAGACGAGTTTGAAAGCAACGAAGATTTAGACTTATTATATAATAAAATTAAGCTAAACCAAAATGATCGTTTTACTTTAAAAATTAACAAAGACAATTTATTTGAAAAGTTAAGAGAAAAATTGCAATCAACCTTTGCCGATGAGCAAGATTTTATAAAATATGTGGAAGAAGAAATTGCGTTAATTGACGATAAAGAACGCAGTATTCAATCGTTGTTAGAAAGTATCAGCACACAGTTTGCCAACCCTGCCTATACCCTACTTAAACGTTACGATGAGTTTAAAGAATTTGTAAATAATAAGTTTAACCACAAACTATCACAAAGTCGTATTTCAGACATTGAGAGTTTAACCATTGAATTGGTTGATAACAAAAAGTTGGTGGAAGAAGTTAAAAAAATTAGCCAAATTCAGCAGGTAAAAGGGCAATTGATGTTTGAATTTGATCATTCAGAAAACTTAAAAGTATTAGATGCGTACTTGGATTCGGGCAAGGCCATTGAGTTTGAAAATTTATTTGATATAACTTTACATTTAACACGTAAAGGAACTACCAAACCTGTTGATTTAAACGAGCAAATAGAGAGTGATGGAACTGATAAAATGATTCGTTTGATGATTGTAATGAACATCATTAACCGATTAGCCATAGCAGATGATGAAAACCGAATTGTGTTATTTATTGATGAAGTAGCTACAATTGATAAACAAAATCGTCCGGAGTTGGTACGTTTTTGTAGAGAACATTATTTCATCCCAATTTTTGCTGCGCCTGATGCTGTGGCCGGTTTTGGTAAATACTATTTCATTTATCCAAATGCTGGAAAAATAAATGTAAACGAAAAAATTAATGCCATGTATGGCGAATCGAATACGGTTAGTGTGAGGTAGTTTTTTAGTTGATGAACAATAAGCAATTGGCAATAAGCAATAGGCAATAAAAAATGAGTAATAGGTAATAAGCAATTGACAATTGAAAGGCATCTATAGCCGTTCGGCTTTAGCCAACGGTAAAATAAAAAAAAATAAAATATGCAAATAGAATATGAATTTTTCAATAAACTAAAGTTAGAGAAACGGCTACCTAAAAGCCTTTTGGGTGCTGTGGTGAAAAATTCTAAACTATATAAATTACTAATTCAAGCAAATGCCATTGACTTTGAAAAAGTAGGAAGAGGCAGTAATATTTTTATTAAAAACGAAGAATTATTTGATAAAATATACAATCAAATAATAAACAACTCAATCGATGAAGTTAATAATAAAAGCGATGCTGCAAAAAAATTTGGAAGCAGTAAAAGTGTTGGTAATTTAAATAATAACTCGTTCTATTTTTATAGAGGAATTAAAAATATGATGATTGATAATGTAACCATTGATTTAAATTATTACACTGATAAATTTGGATTTTTTGGGTGTAGCAATAAAGTAATTAAAACACCAAAACTATGCTGGATTGAAAATAAAGATTGCTTTGAAATGGCAGAAAAAATAATTGGATATGATTATGTATTTGTTCATAAATATGGAAGATTAGGAAAAAATGATTTTACAAATTGGAAGGTAAACGAAATTTTGTTTTGTCCTGATTATGATTTTAAAGGATTGGAAGAGTATTTAGTGTGTAAAGAAAATTTTGATAATACCATGCTTTACATTCCCGATAATTTTGAAGGAAAACTATTAGCATCGAAAATGCCAATAAAAGGAGAAATGCAAGAAAGACTAAAGAGAACAACAGATATAAAAGTAATGGAGATTAGAGATTTTATTTTAAAAAACAGCCGATTTTTAGAACAACAATTTCTATTTTAAATAAAATAAACATTCATAAAAATGTTAAAAGCAGAACCAAAAACCATACTCAATTTTTTAGCTAACTATTTTGATAGTTTAAAAGATTTGTTTGATATACAAGCAGCCGATGGTGTAATTCAACGTGAGCGATTAGCGCAAGTGTTAGCCGAACGCAACGACAATATTGAAGCTACTTTATTGGAGTATAAAATATTGCGCAAAATTGGCGAAGACTTTGAATTTAGAGATACTTACTTTAAACTTTTTGAATTTATTTTAAATGAGTTTAGGCCATTATTGCCAGAAACTATTCAAAAATATGAACAATCAATTGGTCAATTATTTCAAAAAATTAGAGAAGGCGTGAAAGGTGATACGTTAATTTTACGCAATAGAATTGATGATTTATACAACGAGATTAAGGAATTTAGCGAAGCGGTAGAAAAAAACACCATTCGTTTATTGGCCGAAACACGTGAACTAAAATCGAATGTAGATAAACTTGATTACAAAGAAAAAGTACGTAAAGCCAGCTTTTGGATTGACTATTACATTATTCCATTGAACAATATTTTGGATATTAACCATGCTGATAGTATTACCAATAAGTTGTTTGATATTTCGCAATATACCAACGTTCGCAGGCTTAATTTTAACGATGAAAGTATCCGAGTTCAGTTTGAAAAACTATATACTTTTTTGGTAATGACCAACGATACCTTGTTGCGTCAATCAAAGTTATTAACCAACGAATTATTGCCTTTAATTGAACGCATCAGAACTGAATCAGTTATACTTACTGGTTGGATTGAGTTTTTAAAACAACCATATAAATCACCTGTTCCCAAAATATTTAAACCTGAAAGAAATTACCCTTACAGCAATGATATGTACCTAAATGCAAAAGAGTACTTAGAGCAATTTATTACTGAAGAAAACATATTGGTAGAAGACCCAATAGCCAATAGCGATAAATGGGTATTTAATAAAGAACTTTATAGGTCAAAAATGTTAGAACAATTGCCAATTGATAGCTTTTTTGATTGGTGTGGTTTAACATTGAGAAGCGAATATAAAGACATTGAAACCGATAAGTTTTTTGCCTTAACAGGTTTACTTTTTGAAGATGATATAACACTTGAATTAGACGAAACAGAAAAAGACAGAAAGCTTATTAAAACAAGCCAAATGACATTGCGTGTACCAAAAATAAAAATATTAAAATATGGAATTTCCTAGATATCATAAAGACATAGTTAGCGATTTAATGAGTGGTAAGTTTATACTTGCTAGCGACCCAAAGTTTGTTTCGTTAAAGGAAACAGAAGACTTTTATACTTCATTTTTTAAAGAAAGTTTTGGTTATGAATTAGAAATTAAAACCGATTTTGCGTATATACTTTCCTACGAAACAGGCGAACAATTAAGCCGTGATATCTGCTTATTTTTTGCCATATTGAGTTTTGAATTAGATAAAGATGGTAAAAACTTTTTAGAAGAAATTCAGTATGCTGAGTTTGAAACTGAAAAGTTAGATGAATATTTTTCCAACTCATCATACACAGAGCTTATTTTAAACAATAACCAAATGAAAGATGCGTTTAGTAAAAAACAATTTTATACTACCTTAAATCGCAGGAATATCATCGAAAAAACAGGCGAAAATAAGTTTACGTTTACCCAAGCTTACAAAGTATTTATTGATTTTGCAGCCGATTTTGCCAAAGGTAAATTGAATGCAGCTGGAGAAGGGTAATTAGTTAACGTTCTATAATTTGAAAAATTCTTTACTAATAGCAAATTAAACCATTATTTAATTGGCTTCATTATA
>JBGSBN010000274.1:0-3831 GCA_041730515.1 Methylacidiphilales bacterium
ATAAGTAATGTTTTGAGTTTTAATTATCTCTAAAGCTTTTAACAAAACAGCATATTCAGGATTAGCGGGAATACCGCCAAACTCAACTACTTCAAAGTTTTTTAAAGCCGATTTTACTTGCTCGTAAATACCATTTTTCATGATACTACCACCTCCATAAAGCATTAATACTTTAGCATTAGCTGGAATTTCGGTAGCTACTTTTTCTATTAATCCTTTGCCAAAATGTATTTTGGTGGGATTTTTAAATTCAAAATTTAACATGATTTTTTTTGATTATATATTTTATAAATACTAAATATTTCAGATTGTTTTAAATGGAAATTATTAAATAATTTACTCATAAAAATGCTTATTTTCAATATTTAATAATTCAAATTAACTACTTTCTTTTTTATGTTGAGTATTTTATTTTATTTAGCCGAATAATAAACCAATTATTTAACCAAATAAAAATGAAAAAAATAGTAGTAGCATTAAGTTTAATGGTAATTGCCACTATGGCAATGGCAGCAAAAAAACCAAAATTAGAAGATGGATTGTATGTAGAAATGACCACCTCAAAAGGTAAAATTTTGTTAAAGTTAGAAATGGAAAAAGCACCTTTAACGGTAGCTAATTTTGTTGGTTTGGCCGAAGGTAAAATTAAAAACGATGCTAAACCACTAGGTACTCCTTATTACGATAGTTTAAAGTTTCATAGAGTAATTCCTAATTTTATGATTCAAGGTGGCGACCCACAAGGCAATGGACAAGGTGGACCAGGCTATGCATTTCAAGATGAATTTAACCCTACTTTAAAATTTACAGGACCAGGTATTTTGGCAATGGCCAATGCAGGACCATATACCAATGGTAGCCAATTTTTTATTACCCATGTGGCCACTAGTTGGCTCAACGACAGACATACCATTTTTGGCCATGTAATAGAAGGTCAAGATATAGTGAATAAAATAGCACAAGGCGATTATATTTTAAAAGTTAAAATAATTAGAAAAGGTAAGGCCGCCAAAAAGTTCAAAGCAGATGTAGTTTTTGAGCAATTCATGAAAAAATAAATTAATGCCGCATAAAAAAGCTGTTTTTAATAATAATAAAAACAGCTTTTTTTATGCTTAAACATTTAGTTTTTAAAATGTATTGGATTCTAAAAACAACATAATTTCACTAAACAATGGCCTTTTTAATATATTGGACTGCAAACAATTATCTCGCAACTGCGTTAAAAATTTTATAGTTGGATGTTGAATATCCTCAGTGGAATTAAGCAGCATATCATCAAGCAAACAACCATAAGCTCTTACTTCAATTTTTTGCAATGCCTCGGCTATATTAGAGTTTGTATTGTAAAAAGTAGCTGCACCAAAATCGCCTAATAAATGATTTCCTTCTTCATCAAACATGATATTATGCGCATATAAATCGCCATGAATTATACCCAAACTATGCAATTGCTTGCATACAGAAGCCGTGCCGCTAGCAATATTCAATATTTGATTTAGAGTAAAATTGGTTCCAACATTAAACACATCGCGCGAGCAAGAGTCTAAGCTTGGTGGATTACCTAAATTTTTATAATTTTCAGGAATTAAGCTCATTACCAAACCTTCTTTTTGCTCAGGATGGTTTATTATTTTACCTAATACATTTACCAAATTACTGTGATTTCCTGCTGCCATACTTGCATTCATTTCGTTTAAAGGCAAACCATCACTAGTTATTTCACCTTTAAATATTTTAACAGCCACATCCTTATCAAAACCTTTTAAAGTACTTTTATAAATAATGCCCGATGCACCCTGACCTAATTGCTCATTTAAGGTTAAATCAGCCCATTCAATTTGATTTAAATGATTAGGAATTTGTGCCATTTCGCTAAATGGATTTCCTGCAAATGCCACCCACGAAAGTTTTGGTAATTGCAAAAGCCAACTAGGAAAATTGGTTAGTAAATTGGCTGAAATTCTAATCAATTCTACGTTTTGGCAATTAACCATTTCGGCTGGCAACTCCTTAATTTTATTACCCGCCAAAGCCAGTTTTTGTAGGCGATAACAACTACCCAACGACTTTGGTATTTCCTCAATTTGATTATTAGTTAAAATGAGCCAACGTGTAATTATCGGTAATGAATTTTCACTCACCGTTTTAATTTGATTCGATTTAAAACCAATCATTTCTAAACTTTGGCATTTACCCAAAACATCGGGCAATTCGGTGAACAAATTATCGGAGAAAAAAGCAATTTTAAGTTTGCTTAATTTATCAAAATTTGCAGGTAAGTTGCTTAGTTTATTCTGAGATAAATCTAGTATTTCTAAGGTTTCGTGTAAGTCAAGAATCTCCAACGGAAACTCAGTTAAATTAGACGATAATTTTAAATGTTTGGTTCCTATTAATTCTCCTGAAAGGAGCTGTTGTATGGTTTGCATTTTTATAATTGAAAATGGAAAATTGAGAATTGAGAATGATTTTTTTTGACTTATAAGCCTATCAACTTAAAAACTAATTTTCCTTTACCAAAACCAAATTTTCACTTTCAAAAACTGCGGCTGGCGAAATTACTTTTTCCTCGTAATTAATATTGGTTCCGTAGCGTTTGCGCATAATTCGTTTCACTAATTCGTTGCTTAAATCAAACTCTTTTAAAGTGGCTAATTTACCCACCTCCACTCCTGCCCCACGTTGGTATATTTTCCAAACCAATTCAGAGCAATAAATTTTATCATCGCTCCATTCAAAGGTAATATCATAGTCTTTGCCAATCAACTTTTCGCCAATTGTTTTCATGTTATACAACACACTATCGTTTAAAATTTGCGAAGCATTTTTCAATCTTTTCACCACATAATGACCTTCTTTTCCTCTGGCGATAAATGAAGCTAAATCGGTAATTTTAACAGGTTGAACTGCTTCCAATACATAATAATCGTTACCTTTTAAATATACGATTCCGCAATGGGTATATTTAGAATGAGTAGCCAATTTAATGGCCTTACTTTGCGATGAAAGTGAGTTTTGGAATATGATATCGCCATTATGTAATTGATGAGCATCGGCTAAAGTCTGAACTTCTTTCTGAGCATTAACCAATAATTTATTAGGTGAATAATATTTCCATTTTATGAAAACTCCACTTAGTAATATAAAAGTAAGGATGATGGTGATGTTTTTTTTCATTTGATAGTGAACGGTTGAATTGTTTTATTGTTGAATTGCTTTATTTGTTTAGTTTTTCAAAAAACAATCCGTCTCACACTTGCCTAGCACTGCCCAACAATGCGTCTGACGGAGTGAAACTTTGTAATCTTTGTAATTTTATAATCCCCAAAAATCCGTCTGACGCTTGCCTAACACTGCCCAACAATGCGTCTGACGGAATGAAACTTTGTAATCTTTGTAATTTTATATTCCCCAAAAATCCGTCTGACGCTTGCCAAGCTATTCCCAAAAATGCGTCTGACTGAATGAAACTTTGTAATCTTTGTAATTTTTCTAATCTTTAAATCAACCTTAACTTAAGCCTATAATCTCGCCATTTACAAAATCAATCACCATTGCTGCAGGTTCTTTCGGCAAACCTGGCATGCGCATAATTTCTCCTGCAACCGCAACTATAAAGCCCGCACCGTTGTTCAATACCAAGTTTTCAATATGAATATTAAATCCTTCGGCAGCGCCTACTTGAGTAGCGTTATCAGTAAAACTAAATTGCGTTTTAGCAATACAAACTGGCAATTTATCGGCACCTAAATCAGTAATTTTCTTTAAAGCAGTTTTAGCATTTTTACCTAAAGTAATGCTACTTCCTTTATATATTTTTGTAACAAT
>JBGSBN010000275.1:0-3791 GCA_041730515.1 Methylacidiphilales bacterium
AGCGCGAGCTGCGCACCGGGTTGGTCTGGTCAATGGCAATGGCCGGCGGAACACCTTCGATCCCACCTTTAAAACAAGCTCCCGAATACTTGATAACTGGAAAAGAATTAAGAATAAAATTCAAAGAACCTTTAGCTAATAATACTACATATACCATAAACTTTGGTAATGCAGTAACTGATAATCATGAAGGAATAGTAGCTAACAATTTACAATATACTTTTTCAACAGGAAATTATATTGACAGCAATTTTATTAAAGGAAAGGTAAGAAATGCTTTTACCGATTTACCCGCAGAAGGTGTAATAGTTTCATTATATAAAAAGTCTAATTTTACTGATACAACTATTTATAAATTCAATCCAACTTATTTTACCAAAACTAAAGCTGATGGAACATTTATTATTGAAAATATGCCAGCTGATGAGTTTTCTTTATATGCCTATAAAAAGGAAGGTATAGATTTAAAATACGCAAAAAACGATAGTGTCGCAATAAGTAAATTAGAAGTAAATACAGGAAGTAACAACGGTTTTTATAACCTATTTTTATTTAAACCAAACGAGTATAAACTCAATAAATTATTTGATACCAGTTCTAATCAAGTTGGGGTATATAATTTTACTGTATATAAGCCTACCTCATTTCAAGTAAATTTAGATAATGGAAACAAAGTATTTCAAAAAATAATTAAAGGAACAAATTTTATTGATACAGTAAAAGCATTTGTTGAAAATAATGTAGAAGTACCAAAGTTTAAAATAAATGCATTAGACACGAGTTTTTCTATCAAAATAACACCAAAAAAGAAAAGTAAGCTAGCAGAATTAAATTTAACAGCCAAAACGGATATAACTCCTTTAGATACATTTTTGGTTGAAGCTTCAATTCCAATAAAAACATTTAATAAGGATAGCATTGTTTTTAAAGAAGATACATTAATAGTTAAAACACAACTATTTGGTTATCAAAATAATACATTTAAATTTAGATTTTACACAAATTGGAAAGAATCAACAAAATACAGCATTATTTTAAAAGATTCTGCTATACAAGATATTTATGGAAACTACAATAAATCAAGTACTTACAATATAAATATAAAACAATTTAAAGATTACGGAAACTTAGTATTAAATGTAGAATTAGAAGGTGCAAAACACAATTATATACTACAATTACTGAATAAAAATACCAATGAAGTAATTAGAGAATTTAATATTAACAAAAGCACTCAACTGAAATTAGAGTATTTAAACCCGGTAGAAGCAAAAATTAAAGTAATAGAAGACTTGAATAACAATGGATTATGGGATAATGGAGACCTAGAGAAGATGATTTTGCCAGAGAAAGTATTTAACTACAATCAAGTGTTTAATATCAGGGCTTACTGGGACTTGGAACAAAACGTTAACATTAACGCTATAATTAACCAACAATAAGGTAATAGTTAGCCACATTTCTAAAATAAAAAGTGAATAGCAAAACAAAATATTTGTGGATATGTAATAACTACCAATTTATGCCAATTACACCCACAGTAAACTAACAAATTAAGTGCGACATTTTATAAACAATCAAATGTGAATGTCGCATTTAACACGTTGTTTATAAATAGCTAATCACATAGTTTTAAGTACTTTATAAAAAGCACAAAATGTTAGTTAAATTTGATAAGCTATAAAACAAGTATTTTAAAAAAAGTTATTCCATAAACTAACAGCATATACTATTATTACAATTATATCTTTAAAATAATTTATAATACATTTAGGGTGTTAGTATCCCGCACCATTTAATTTTAAAATGTAATACTTATGTTTGCAGTGTTAAATACTGAAAAATAAAATCGCCTACATCCCGCACCAATTGTTCATTTAAAATTTGGTAAATTGTAGTTTAATTAAAATATAAAAGATGAAACAAAAGTTAGAAGAACTTCAGCAAAAATTGCATGAGTATAAAATAAATTCAAGCGAAGATTTAGAAAATTTTCGCTTAAAATATCTTTCTCGCAAAGGCTTAATGAACGATTTATTTGAGGAATTTAAAGAAGTTCCAAACGAAATGAAGCGCGATTTAGGTAAATTAATGAACGTAGTTAAAACTACTATTCAAAGTAAATTTGATGAAGCTTCAGAAAAATTTAAAACCGATAAGAGAGAAAATAATAATCAAAATATTGATTTTACTTTACCTGCCGATTTAACTGAATTAGGATCGCGTCACCCTTTAAATATTACAGAAAACCAAATTGTCGCAATCTTTAATAAGCTAGGTTTTACAATGGCTGAAGGGCCAGAAATTGAAAATGATTGGCATAATTTTTCTGCTTTAAATTTTCCGCCAAATCATCCTGCACGCGATATGCAGGATACCTTTTTTATAGACGAAGAAATTGCATTAAGAACGCATACCAGTAGTGTACAAGTTAGGTTAATGCAGCAAAAAAATCCGCCCTTACGGGCAATTATGCCAGGTCGCGTTTACAGAAATGAAGCAATTTCGGCTAGAGCAAACTGTTTTTTTCATCAAATAGAAGGAATTTATATCGATGAAAAAGTAAGTTTTGCAGATTTAAAGCAAACGTTATATGCATTTGTAAAAGATATGTTTGGCGATGATGTGGAAGTTCGTTTCAGACCAAGCTATTTTCCATTTACAGAACCAAGCGCAGAAATGGATATAAGTTGTCAAATTTGTAAAGGAAAAGGATGTAATATTTGTAAATACAGTGGTTGGGTAGAAATTTTGGGTTGCGGTATGATTGATCCAAACGTATTAGAAAATTGCGGAATAGATTCTGAAAAATATACTGGATTTGCTTTTGGAATGGGTATAGAACGTATAACCATGCTAAAATATGATGTTAAGGATTTAAGAACATTTTTTATAAACGATACGCGCTTCTTAAAGCAATTTAGTAACGTTTAAAATATTTAACGATTTAAATTGGTTTGTTTCATAATTATTTTGTTAATTCCCATATAATTAATAGAATGAACAATTATGAAACAGACCTTTTACGATGCTGAAATCATTAACATAATTGACGAAACGAATACTACTAAACGTTTCTTTTTTAAAGTTCACCATTTACCTCAATTTCAGTTTAAAGCAGGTCAATTTGTAATGATTGATTTGCCTATTGAATCAAAAATTACATACCGTAGTTATAGCATTGCATCTGCTCCTAGCCACACTAATGAGTTTGAATTATTGATAGTATTAAATCCACCAGGAAAAGGAACTCCTTACATGTGGGAAAATGTAAAAATAGGAACTACCATAAAAGTGGCTGGCCCTATTGGAAAATTCTTATTACCAGAAGAAGTTGATAGAGAAATATGTTTTTTATGCACAGGAACAGGAATTGCTCCGCTGCGAAGTATGTTACATGATTTGGTAAATAATAAAAAGTTAAACCACCCGGTAAAAATAATTTTCGGTAGCAGATTTAAAGAAGATTTGCTGTATAAAGACGAAATGTCTCAGTTACAGCAGGAATACACCAACTTTGAATTTATACCTGTTTTATCTCGAGAAACGCCCGAAAATTGGGACGGAAAAAAAGGATATGTACACGAAGTTTACGAAGAAATTTATGCGGACGTAAGACCTTGTTATTTTTACCTTTGCGGTTGGAGTGCCATGATAAAAGAAGCGAGAGAAAGATTATTGACACTAGGATACACTAAAAACGATATCAAGTTTGAGTTGTATGATTAAAAATGTAATTGACTAATCAACTAAAACTACAAATAAAATTGTCTGTAAAAAATTGCTTTTGA
>JBGSBN010000276.1:0-3788 GCA_041730515.1 Methylacidiphilales bacterium
ATTTTTGAAAACTGTGCGGATAATCTAGGCCTGCACGTTGCAGCAAAGAGCAAGTTTACTCCAGAGAACTGAATGCTCCATTACCTTGCGTAAGGCTACTTTCTATAAATAAAATTTCGCCACCTACGCTTGTCCAAGCCAAACCAGTAACCACACCGGCTACATCATTGCCTTGGTACATTTCTTTTTCACCACGTTCTACTCCTAAAATGGTTTGTAAATCGGCTACAGAAAAAGTTTTTTTGTTCTTTTTAAACATTACTTTTTGCATAGCCACATGGCGTGCCACTGCTGCAATTTGTTTCTCTAATCCACGTACGCCACTTTCACGTGTGTAACCATCAATAATTTTTTCTAAAACTTCATTGCTAATGGTAAAACTATTTTCTTTTAAACCGTGGTTTTTTTCTTGTTTTGGAATCAAATACTTTTTAGCAATTTCAATTTTTTCTTCCAGCGTATAACCGTTAATTTCAATAATTTCCATCCTATCTAACAAGGCAGGTTGAATGGCATCCAAATTATTGGCAGTAGCTATAAACATTACGTTTGAAAGGTCGTAATCTATTTCTACAAAATTATCGTAAAAAGTACCATTTTGCTCAGGGTCAAGCACTTCTAATAATGCACTTGATGGGTCGCCTCTAAAACTGGTTTGTATTTTATCAATTTCATCTAATACAAAAACCGGATTATTACTTTTTACCTTTTTTAGGTTTTGAATAATACGTCCAGGCATGGCGCCTATGTATGTTCTTCGGTGTCCGCGTACTTCGCTTTCATCGTGCAAACCACCTAAAGCTATACGAGCATATTTTCTATCTAAAGCCTTGGCTATTGATTTACCCAAACTGGTTTTACCAACACCCGGAGGGCCGTATAAACACAAAATAGGACTTTTCATATCGCCTTTTAGTTTCAAAACAGCCAAATATTCTAAAATACGTTTTTTAACTTTTTCTAGTCCAAAATGATCTTCGTTTAAAATTTCTTCAGCACGTATTAAATCAAAATTATCAACTGTAACCTCGCTCCATGGCAAATCTAATAAGGTGTTCAAATAATTTATTTGAATACTGTAATCAGGAGCCATGGGGTTAATTCTGCGTAAACGCTCTACTTCTTTGTTAAAAGCTTCTTCTATTTCGGGTTTCCATTTTTTATCCTTACCCTTAGCCTTTATGGTTTCTATTTCTTGCTCAGGACTTTCAGAACCAAGCTCTTCGTTAATGGCTTTTATTTGCTGATGTAAGAAAAACTCGCGTTGCTGTTTATCCATATCGCCACGAACTTTATCTTGAATTTTGTTTTTAAGTTTTAACAACTCCTTTTCGGCCATCATTTGTTCTACCAATACAGAAGCCATTTTTCCTGCAGTATCATTTTCAAGTATTTTTTGCTTAGCAATAATATCGCTGTTTAAATTAGTAGCAACCAAAGCCATTAATAAAAAAGAATTGTCAATTCGTTTTACACCATTAATTAAATCGGGCGAAAACGAACCTTGCAATTGCATTAAATCAGAAGCAACACTTTTAATGGTAGATAATAAATCCTTGGTTGAAGCATCTTTGCTATCATCAATTTGTTCATTTATAGCAAAAGTTCCTTTTAAGTATGGTTCAGTAACTTCTACCGATTTTAAAGTAATTTGCTTAACTCCTTGTAAAAATACAGTTTCCTGGTTATTAGGCAATTTGATAATACGTAAAACTTTAGCTAAAGTTCCGGTAGTATATAAATCGTCCATAGTTGGCTCTTCAGCGTTTACATTTTTTTGCGCTACCACCAAAATAAACGATTTATTCTTTTTAGCTTCCTTAATTAATTTGTTAGATTTTACCCTACCAATGCTAACAGGCAATGCCATTAAAGGAAATAAAACTGTATTGCGTAGTGGCAAAATTGGCAGTACTTCGGGCAAATCTTCCACCTTTATATCTAAATCTTTATCGTTTAGGTTAATTGGAATGGTTTCAAAATTTGCGTCATCATTTTCGGTCCACTCTTCAAACATAACATCCTCAGGCATATCTATCATTTATTAATGTTTTTTATATTCGTAAAAATAGTAATATTAACAATATAAATGCCAATTATTGTTTCAGGATTCTTTTTGTTGCGAGTTACGGGTTATTGGGTTGAGAGTTGCGAGTTACGAGTTTTTTAGTTGCGGGTTTATTTTGTTGCGGGTTACGAGTTGAGGGTTACGAGTAGTGGGCTTTCGAATTTCGAATTTTGGATTTCGTTTTTCGTTTTTAGTAGCTCATCTCCCAATTCTCATTTTCCCAACTCTCATTTCCCAATTCTCATCTCTCATTTCCCATCTCTCATCTCTCATCTCTCACTTCTCACAAATCTCAAATCAAAAATCAAACGATGTAAACAAAAAACAATACCTTGCGAACTTCAGTAACAAAATCATTTTTTGAAAAAAGTAGAAATAGAAAAGCAAATTCAAATTGCATATACCGAAACAGGAAGTGGCTCAAAAACATTGGTTTTTATTCACGGATTAGCCAATTTTAAAGGTGTTTGGCAAAGTAATATAGCTGAACTGAGCAAAACTTATCGTTGTATTGCCCTCGATTTGCCAGGAAACGGTCACTCTAGCAATGGTGATTATAAATACACCATGTTTTTTTATGCTGAATGTGTTAAACAATTTATTGATAAACTGAACTTAACCGATGTGGTTTTGGTTGGTCATAGTATGGGAGGGCAAGTGGCATTGGTGCTTTCGTTGCGTTACCCTCATTTGGTAAATAAATTGGTTTTAGTAGCAGCAAGCGGATTAGAATATTTTACCGAATTTGATAAAATGATGATTAACAATAGCATGCAGTTTGGGCAATTGTTTTCAACCAATGAACAAAACTTAGAAAGTGCCATTCATTCAAGCTTTTATAATTTTGATAAATTAGCCATCAAAAACCTAGTAAAAGATGCCAAGGAATTTATTCCCGTTCAATCATCGGCAAACTGGCAACGAATGGTAAAAGAATCTATTTCGGCTATGTTAAATGAGCAAGTGCAGCAGTTTTTGCCAAGTTTAACCATGCCAACGTTTATTATTTTTGGCGATAACGATGCCATGATTCCTAATAAGTTATTGCATTCGTCAGAAACTGTTCAATCTATTGCTAAAAAAGCGAATGCTTTAATTGAAAACAGCAAGGTAGTAATAATTAAAAATGCTGGTCATTTTGTACAAATAGAAAAAAGTACAGAAGTAAACGCAGCCATTGAAGCGTTTTTAGGATAAATGCGGAATTCGAACTGCCAAAAATGTTAAAAGAATAACGTGTCACTGATAACTAAGTACTTCGAACTAAGAACTTCGAACTAAAAAAAACAAGTCAAGTATTTGTAATTAAATAAGTTTACTTTATATTCGCAGCCCTTAAAATTAAATAAATATATAAATCATGTATGCAATCGTAGAAATTGCTGGCCAACAATTTAAAGTTGAAAAAGACCAGAAAGTGTATGTACACCGCTTACAACACGAAGAAGGCGCCAGTATTGAATTCGAAAAAGTTATGTTACTAGATAATGGTAGCAATGTAACTGTAGGTTTGCCAACTGTGGCAGGCGCAACTGTAAAAGCTAAAGTTTTATCGCACTTAAAAGGCGATAAAGTAATTGTTTTTAAGAAAAAACGCAGAAAAGGATACAGAAAATTCAATGGCCATCGCCAATGTTTCACTCAAATTCAAATTGAAGCTATAAACGCTTAATTTATTGTTTAACTAAAAAAAATTTAAAATACCATGGCTCACAAAAAA
>JBGSBN010000277.1:0-3769 GCA_041730515.1 Methylacidiphilales bacterium
GCAGCTAACTTACAAAATGGTTATTACCAATTAATAATTAAAGATGGCGAAACCATAGTACATAGCAAAAAAATAATGGTGACTCATTAGGGAAGTGCGAAGTGCGGAGTGCGGAGTTTGGAATGCGGAGTAAATGTTGCACGGTCGTTGAGCTTGTCGAAACGAATATCAACAAAAAAAGCGACTTTTAAAGGTTGCTTTTTGGTTTTGAAAATTCTTGAAAATAATTACATTGCAGATTATTAAACTAAACTCAAATGAACTTCATCAATAAATACATTTACTTAATTTTATGTATAGTGGCAAACATCATGTTTTTAGTACTTAGTTACCACGATTATGGGCGTATTCGCTTTACATTTATACATTTAATTGCTGGAATAATTCCACTCATTTTTTCAATAAAACAGCACTTTTGGCCGGAGGTAAAATCTTAGAAAAAAAAGTATATTTAATATACAAACCTTCCTAAATCAAGAAGTTAAATAGCATCAATTGATCAACAAAAAATGAGAATAGCAACTTGGAATTTAGAACGGCTCGAAAAGAGAAAAAACCAACATATAATTAATAAGTTAGTTGATATAAACGCTGACATTTTAGTTCTTACTGAAACAAATTCTATCATTCAACTAGACAAATACCATTGTATTTCGACAGACCTATTGCCAACCTACTTTGACAACATAAAGTATAACATTGGCGAAAATAGAGTTAGCATTTTGACAAAGTACAAAACAAAAACTCAACACAAAACTTTTGACAGTTACACAGCCATTTGCACAGACATTGAAACACCATTTGGGCTGCTAACAGTATATGGGTCTATCATTGGTGTTTTTGCAAACCGCCAACCACGTTTTAACAATGACATGAATGGACAACTTGCTGACTTTGAAAAGATATTTCCAAGCAGACTGGTTTGTTTTGCAGGTGACTTGAATGTAACCTTTTCTGGACGACCTTGGCCAAGTAATAAAGCTCGACAAACACTTTTGGAAGCTTTTAAAACTTTCGGGATGACAAACACTACAGCAAACATTGCCGATACGGTTGACCATATTGTTTTGAGCAACGAACTTTTAGAAAACAAACATTTAGTAATTGAAACTTGGAATGAAGATAAAAAGCTAAGTGACCACGTTGGACATTCATTAACTTTGACAAAATAAACTACTGAAGTATTGTGAAATGGCATTTGGTTGGTTATCTGCGGATTTAAAATAAATAAACTCCGAAGGAGTTGAATTTGAATAGCCACCCGTTGCTACCATAAGTTCAATCCTACGGAACTATAATGTTTAAAAAGGATGACTTACCTACCACTCACTCAATTAACTCAATCAACAAATCAACAAATCACTCAATCTCCAAATCAACAAATACGCTACCCTTTCACCTCCAATTTTCCATCGGCATGTTTGGCAAAACGGCTTTTGGTGCGGTCGTGTACTTGGTCGTATTTAGGCCATGGCCAGCCTCCAAATTGGGTTTTATGGTAATCTTCAAAAGCTTGGTTTATTTCTTCTTTGGTATTCATTACAAAAGGCCCGTATTGCATTACTTGCTCGCCAATTGGTCGGCCTTGTAAAACTAAAATACTTACTTCGGTATCGCCAGCAAAAAGTGCTACATCAACATTTGGCAAAAGTTCTACTGCGCTGTATGGGTTAATATTGGTTTCGGCTAATTTTAAAGTGGTGCCTTCGTAAAAATAAATGGTTCGGTTTATTCCCACTGAAGCTTTAGGCAAGGTAAACACTGCACCTGCTTGCATTTTTATATTCCAAACTGCTACTTCGTTTTTAGGGTCGGCCGCCCACGAGTTTGGAGGAGGTGTTGGGGCTTTGTATTTCCCAATTTTACCTGCAATTACTTCTACTTTGGTAGTTTTTTTATTGCCATCGGTATATACATAATTAGGAATAGCTTCGCGCCAAAGCATTTTAAAATGAGGCTCCACCAATTTATTTTTTGCAGGTAAATTCAGCCAAATTTGAAACAACTCCATGGGGTTTTCTTGGTCTTTTTTTACCAATGGAAACATTTCTGAGTGTTGCACACCTTTTCCTGCTGTCATCCATTGCACATCGCCATCACCATATCGGCCTGCTGCACCCATAGAGTCGGCATGGTCAACTATTCCTTTGCGCACCACAGTTATGGTTTCGAAACCTCTATGCGGATGGCCCGGAAAGCCAGGAACGGTTTTTCCATGATACATCCTAAAACCATCTTGAATAATAAAATCATCGCCCATGTGGCGCCCTTGAAAAAGGGTTTTATCAGGACCCATTAACTCGTTTCCTTTCGGAAATTTATCTTCGTGGTGCACACAAAATAAAAAAGGATCGGCTGTTTCCCACTGAAACCCCAAAGGCTTAATTTTTAAAATAGGATTTGGATTTAAAGCGTTATAAGTTTGTTTTAAAGAGTTAGAAAAACCATGGATTGGAGCAGCCAATGCAGCTGAAAAAGCCAACGATAATCGGCCTAAAAAATTTCTACGTTCTAATTTATTGCTCATAAGTAATATAGTATTAAACCTAAAATAAAGAATTAAGTTTATTCAAAAATAGCCAAAATAATAGTTTGAACCATTGAACTAGAACAATTATTTTTAACCAAAAGCCCATAAATTAAGCCTTAAAAATTACATTTGACCAAACAAGGCTATTTGCTATATTTGAAACCGTTTTAAAAACAACAAAGCCTTTAATTTTATAGCTGAAAATCAGTAGAAATGAAACAAACAACAATCAAAAAAGCAGTGAGTTTAAGTGGTGTAGGTTTACACACAGGGCAAGAAGTTACCATGACTTTTAACCCTGCACCCGAAAACCACGGAATAAAATTTCAACGCATAGATTTACCCAACAAACCCATTATTGATGCCGATGTAGATAATGTTACCGACTTAAGTCGTGGAACTACATTAGAGCAAAATGGTGGCAAAGTGAATACCGTTGAGCATGTTATGGCTTCGTTGGCAGGTTTAGAAATAGACAATTGCCTTATTCATATAAATGCTGATGAAACCCCAATTATGGACGGAAGTTCTCAGTTTTTTATTAAAGCTTTAAAAGAAACTGGAATTTTAGAACAAGAAGCAGAGCGCGAATACTTTACTTTACCCTCTAATATTTATTATACCGAAGAAGATAGACAAGTAGAAATGATAGCCATGCCTTTAGACGATTACCGTTTAACTGTAATGGTTGATTATAACTCGCCAGTTTTAGGAAGCCAACATGCTTCTATTACAAGCTTAAAAGAGTTTGAATCTGAAATTTCATCGTGCCGTACTTTTTGCTTCTTACACGAGTTAGAAATGTTGTATAACAATAACTTAATTCGTGGTGGTGATTTAAATAACGCCATTGTAATTGTAGATAGAATAATAAAAGACGATGAACTAGATCATTTGGCTAAAATGTTCAATAAGCCAAAGGTTGAGGTAAAAAAAGAAGGTATTTTAAACAATGTAGATTTACGTTTTCATAACGAACCTGCACGTCATAAATTACTTGATTTAGTTGGCGATTTGGCCTTGATTGGCACACCAATTAAAGCACAAATTATGGCAGCTCGCCCAGGCCATGCGGCCAATATTGCTTTTGGTAAAAAAATTAAGGCATTGATTAAAAAAACGCGTAGCCAAGTAAATGTTCCTAAATACGATCCTAACAAACCACCTCTTTACAATACACAAGATATAGCAAGAATGTTGCCTCATCGCAGTCCATTTTTGTTGGTAGATAAAGTTTTG
>JBGSBN010000278.1:0-3751 GCA_041730515.1 Methylacidiphilales bacterium
TAACCCATTGGGTGCAATACGTTAAAACCTTTTAAAGTTTTGTAGCGTGAGTAAATATCGCTGGCAATATAACCTAGCGGATGGCCCACATGTAAGCCTGCACCACTTGGGTATGGAAACATATCAAGCACATAAAATTTAGGTTTAGTGCTATCTTCTGTTACTTTATAAATATTGTTTTCGGCCCAAAATTGCTGCCAATGCTTTTCAATTTCTGTAAAATTATATTCTTTCATTCTTTGTTGTTTTTCTTTCTTGTCATATTCCTTCTTGGTCACTGAGCCTGTCGAAGTGCTGTTTCGTTTCGACAAGCTCAATGACCGTTCTAGTTATCCTCCCTCTCAATCACTGAGCTTGTCGAAGTGCTGTTTCGTTTCGACAAGCTCAACGACCGTTCTAGTTATCCTCCCTCTCGGTCACTGAGCTTGTCGAAGTGTTATTTTGAGTATAGTTTTTTGATAATTCAGGTAATTTTTCAAACTCCCCATTAATTAATGCCTCCTTCTTTTTTCTGCTCCAACCTTGTATTTGTTTCTATCGTTTAAAGGCTTCATCAATTCTATCGTATTCTTCAAAATAGACCAATTCAATAGGCAAATATTTTTTTGTGAAATTAGCACCCTCACCCATATTATGTTGTTCAATTCTTAAATCCAAATTATTAGTACTGCCCACGTAATATAATCCATTCGAGCATTTTAAAATATACATGTAACCCTTCATCATATTTTATTTTTATCTAAATTCGTTTCGACAAGCTCAACGACCGGATTCCATTTATCAACCTGCTAACCAAAATTAAGCATCAAAAATAGAATTAACAACACCATAAACAAAACTGTGGATTAAATTAGTACCATACTTCTTTTTATCAATTATTTTCGTGCTATTAAATTTTGTACTTAAATTGGACACTCAACTAAAAAAAGTTAATCGCAGAAAACGCATATCTTACTTATCGTCAATAGTTAGCATAGCAATGGTATTGCTCATGTTGGGTTTGTTTGGATTAATTTATATTCAATCAACTCAACTAAATAATTTGATTAAGGAAAATATTTTGGTAAATGTCTACTTGAGCGATGATATCAATCAATCCGAAATTGATCAAAATTTGGCCAACATCAAAAAAATGCCTTCGGTTAAAGATACCAAATTTATTAGCAAAGATGTTGCTGCCATGGATCTTTCAAAAGAAATGGGTCAAGACATTGTGGAATTTGCTGGTTATAATCCGTTGCCTGCATCAATAGAAATTACTTTAAAGGCTGAAAGCATTAGCAATGAAACCATGCAGCTTTTTAAAAATACTTTGCAACAAATGCCTAAAGTAGCAGAAGTAAAATACAATGAAATTATTTTTGGAAATGTTGGTACAAACTTAGGGTCTTTAAGTTATATTTTAATGGGATTGGCATTGATTTTTATAATCATAGCTATCGTATTGATAAATAGCAATATAAGGTTGAATTTGTTTGCTCGAAGGTTTTCAATTAAAAGCATGCAATTAGTTGGCGCTACTCATTGGTTTATTATCAAACCATTTGTAATTAGAAGTTTTTTTAATGGATTATATGGAGGTATTTTGGCTGTAGCATTGTTGCTATTAGTACTAAATATTTTACCTACTTATTTTCCACAAATACAATATTTATATAACACACAAAGTTTTATGTTATTGTTTGTAATTCTTATACTTGCAGGAGTATTAGTAAGTATGGTTAGCAGTTGGTTAAGCACTAATAAATACCTAAAAACAAAAATTGAAGATTTATACTAGGTATTTTAGATAAAAAATATTTAATATTGATAAAATTTAAAAACAAAAAAGATGAGCGAAAAAAATTCAAACGCAAAGAAAACTGCTGAAAAAGTTAGTCAAGCACCAACTGGAGATTTTATTTTTGGTAAAGATAATTATATATTGATGCTTGCTGGTGTTTTAGTTATTATTTTAGGTTTCACTTTAATGGCTGGTAAAGAAAGAATACTGGAAGATACCACTAAAATAACCGTTGCGCCTATAGTTATTTTACTTGGATTTGTTATTGAAATTTATGCAATAATGAAACCAAACAAAGGTTAAATTAACCAATATTTTGTTATTCTAACCGCATTTTTTTAACTGTAGTTTCATTATTAATTTAGTAAATACATGACTATTTTACAAGCCATTATTATTGCCATAGTTGAAGGTTTAACCGAATACTTGCCTGTTTCTAGCACAGGACACATGATTTTAGCAACATCTATTTTAGGAATTGAACCTAACGATTTTGTTAAATTTTTTACTATTAATATACAACTTGGTGCCATTTTAGCAGTAGTAGTTTTGTATTTCAAACGGTTTTTTAAATCGTTTGATTTTTACTTGAAATTAATTATTTCATTTATTCCTGCAGCAGTTTTAGGCATATTGTTTAGCGATAAAATAGATGAATTATTAGAAAGTCCTGAAACTGTTGCTGTAATGCTTTTAATTGGGGGAATGTTACTATTGTTTATCGACAGATTTTTTAAAGAAGATGATGAAAATTTAACAGAGGAAGTGAGCAATAAAAGTGCATTTATAATTGGTTTATATCAATGTGTTGCCATGATTCCTGGTGTGTCGCGCAGTGCGGCCACTATTATTGGTGGTTTACAGCAAAAATTAACTCGCAAAGCAGCTGCAGAATATTCATTTTTTTTAGCAGTTCCTACCATGTTTGGTGCAACCGCAAAAAAGGTATTAGATATTTATAAAGACAAAGGTTTAGCGTTTTTTGATAGTGATAGAATTTTTTTACTAGCAATTGGTAATATAGTAGCATTTGTGGTTGCTATGATAGCAATTAAAGGTTTTATTACCTTTTTAAATAAACATGGTTTTAGACTTTTTGGTTGGTACAGAGTTATAGTTGGTGGAATTTTACTTTTACTTCTTGGTTCTGATATGTCGTTAAGCATAGTTTAAAAAATGAAAATTACTTTTCTTGGCACAGGCACATCGCAAGGCGTTCCAATAATAGCTTGTAAGTGCCAAGTTTGTTCATCGTTAAATCAAAAAGATAAACGTTTACGTTCGTCTATACTTGTTCAATACAACGATAAAAATATAGTTATAGATACTGGCCCAGATTTTAGGCAACAAATGCTTACTTGTGGTATCTCATCGTGTGAAGCAATTTTATTTACCCACTCCCACCGCGACCACTTGGCCGGCCTTGACGATATTAGGGCTTTTAATTTCATAATGCAAAAGCCAATTGATATTTATTGCGAAACTCAAGTTGATAAAGCCATTAGAAAAGAGTTTTATTATGCTTTTGAAGAACCCAAATATCCGGGTGTACCAGAGATGGAAATGCACATTATTTCTGAAATGGCTTTCGAATTATTAGGTAAAACCATCATACCTCTTAGGGTGTGGCATCATAAAATGCCAGTTTTAGGTTTTAAAATCGATAATTTTGTTTACATAACTGATGCGAATAAAATTGACGAAGATGTTAAAGAAAAAATAAAAGGCTGCGATGTTTTGGTATTGAATGCTTTAAGACGAGAAAGTCATATTTCGCATTTTACTCTTGCCGAAGCCATTGCGTTATGTAATGAATTAAAGCCCAAGCAAGCGTATTTTACACATATTAGTCATCAATTAGGGTTGCATGATGATGTAAATACTGAATTACCTTCCAATATTCAATTGGCTTATGACGGATTAGAGTTCGAGCTAGATAATTTTTAATTCTAATATTTTGAAAAACAT
>JBGSBN010000279.1:0-3708 GCA_041730515.1 Methylacidiphilales bacterium
CATTTTTGCATCTAAGCCAGCATGATAAGGAAGTGCCTTCACACCATTTGCTTGCAAAATACTTGCAATTTCCTCTACCTTCTTACGACTTAAACAATAAATAATACCTGATTTACCGCTCATTCTTTGCTTAATGTACGATACAATGTCTTTCATTGCATCGCCTTTTTTGCCTTTTGAGCGAACTTCATAATATAAATTATCTCTGTTAAATGACGATTTGAAAACCGTGGCATCCAACATTTGTAAATTTTTCTGAATATCTTGTTGCACTTTAGGAGTTGCAGTAGCAGTAAGTGCCATCACAGGAACATCTTTTATTTCCTTAATCATGGCTTTAATTCTGCGGTACTCAGGTCTAAAATCGTGTCCCCATTCCGAAATACAATGTGCTTCATCTACTGCTACAAACGAAATATTGATTGATTTTAAAAAATCAATGGTTTCGTCTTTTTTCAAAGTTTCAGGAGCTATATAAAGTAATTTTGTTTTACCATCTGTAATATCTTGTTTTACAGCTGTAATTTCGGTTTTATTAAGCGATGAATTCAAAAAATGGGCAATTTTATCACTTCCAAGTGAGCGAATTGCATCCACCTGATTTTTCATTAATGCTATTAATGGAGAAATGATAATGGCGGTACCTTCTTTAATAAGCGCTGGCAATTGATAGCATAGCGATTTTCCGCCTCCGGTAGGCATTATTACAAATACATCATCACCGTTTAATAGTGTTTGAATAATTTGTTCTTGTTCATCTTTAAAACCCTCAAAGCCAAAATATTTTTTCAAGGCTTCTTTTAAATCCACCGTGCTACTATTTTGTTTAACCTTTACTACAGGCTTTTTTTCGGTAGCGGCTTTTTTTGGGGCACTTTTCGCTTCTTTCATTTTTGTATTATTTATTTACTAAAAAAGTATGCTAATTTAAGACCAGCATTTGATTTTTGAAAATTTTAAATCAAAAATATTTTATATCATTTATTTTAAATGATAACAGGCGAAAAGGGCTGTTAAGATTGAACTTGACAACTATGGGAAAAGTAAAATTATGTAAAAGTAGGGTAAGTTTTAAAAAATAAATCAAGCGTAATTAATGCTTTATTAACCGTTTGCTCTTTTAAAACGCATAAAATTATTTTTTTTAGAAAAAAACCGACTCCATAAAACAAAAAGTAAATAAGTATGTTTTTATTCCGTTTGTTGAATATAAATAAATTGAAGTTAAATTGTTGGCGTTACCTATGATGTGATATTTAAATAATAAACATTTTTTAGGAAGCCTTTCCATAACTACCTTTCAGTTTTCAATTGTTTATTCCAAAATTTTAGGAATGTTTGTCTTAAAAAAATCTTATTTTGAGATTATTGAATTTTCTAATCAAAACGAGGTAAAATGAAAAAACGAGGCCTCCTTGCGGAAACCTCGTTTAGCCTATGAAACAAATTACACCTCTACCCCTAAGTGTAATAATATTAATATAACGTAATGTTAGTGGACTTTGTTTGCCTTTTTAGGAAAAACTTTCTTTTTAATTGATTCTGAGAGTAATAACATTACAGGAACTAATATTAAAGTTAAAACTGTTGCAAATAATAATCCAAAAATCATGGTCCAAGATAACGGACCCCAGAAAGCAACACTATCGCCACCAAAGAAAATATGAGGATTTCCATGAGTAAATAAGGTTACGAAATCTATATTTAAACCAACTGCCAACGGAATTAAACCTAACATAGTGGCCGAAGCAGTTAAAATTACTGGAGTCATACGGGTTTTACCTGCTTCAATAATTGCTTCTTTTACTTCCATTCCGTTTTCAATTAATATATCAGTAAACTCAACCAAAAGAATTCCATTCCGCACCACAATACCTGCCAGCGCTACAATTCCTATACCTGTCATTAATATAGACATATCCATTTTAAAGATAGAAAATCCTAATAATACTCCAATGATACTAAAAATAATTTCACTTAAAATAATGATTGGTTTTGAAATAGAGTTGAATTGAGTTACCAAAATCAAGAAAATTAAACCCAATGAAATTAACATGGCATTTCCTAAAAACGCACCAGTTTCTGCTTGTTGTTCTTGTTCACCTGTCATATCGGTAGTAACACTAGCGGGCAAATTAAATTTAGCAACTGCTTTCTTCACTGCATCAACCACTTCATTGGCATTGTAACCTGTAAGTACATTTGAACCTAAAGTTACCATACGTTTTTGATTTTTGCGCTTAATTCCACCATAAGTTTGGCTATACTTTAACTTAGCTACCGATGATAATGGAACAGAACGTAATTGACCTCCCATATTCATATCGCGGTAAGTAATTTTTAAGTTCATTAATGCATCTATATTATTACGTTGACTTTCGTTATAACGCACTTGAATTGGATAATCATCGTTAGCATCTTTAAACTTTGATACTTCGATACCAAAAATGGCACCACGTAAAGCTTGACCAATCTGAGCTGAAGTAATTCCCTCACGGTTAGCGCGTTCTCTATCTATTTCAATTAAAATTTCAGGTTTATTGGTAATCAAATCCGATTTTAACTCCTCTACTCCAGGAATTTGCAATGAATCTAAGTAACGTTTTAAATTTTTAGAAGTAGTAGTTAACTCCGTAAAATCATCACCAATAATTTCAATATTTACTGGCTTACCTGTTGGAGGTCCATTACTTTCTTGTTCCACCGTTATTTGTGCACCAGGAATATCGTTTACCACTTTTCTTATTCTATCTAAATACAGTAAAGTTTCTTCGCCATTACGTTTCCCAAACTCAACAAAAGCCACAGTAACTTTACCCAAATGCGATTGAGCACCTGCTTCAAACTGGCTTGGATCGCCTGCACCAATAGCTACGTTTGAAATAACAGATTCCACTATTTTATTGCTATCGCCAATTTCTTTGTAAATTCTTTCTTCTACCAATTTGGTAATCGAATCGGTTTTAACTTGGTCGGTACCTACAGGCATTTGAATATAAGTATAAACAAAATTAGGAGATGCCTGAGGAAAGAAAACTATTTTAGGTGTTCTAACCGAAACTAAAAAGAAACTAAAAAATAATAATCCAACGGTGCCTAACAAAATCCATACTGGACGTTTATTAGCTAAACACCAAGTAATTAATTTTTTATATTTTTCTTGAACCGCAGGCCAAGTTTTATTTTGGAATTTGCCAATTGTTTTATACAACACAAAACGATTGAAACAATACAATAAATAAATAACTATAGTAAAGTTTCCTAAACCAAAATTACCCGATAAGTAAGCAACCAAAGCAATTACCGCAAATACAACAGAAGTAATTTTAAAGCCTTTGGTATTTTTACGCTCTTCGGCTTCTTCCTCGTGAGTTTTCATAAAACCAACCGCAAACACAGGATTGATAATATAAGCCACTACTAAAGAAGCCAATAATGTAATGATTAATGTAACAGGTAAAAAGAACATGAATTTACCTATTACACCTTGCCAAAATGCCAATGGAATAAATGGAGCTAAAGTAGTTAAAGTACCAGAAAGTACTGGTAAAAACACCTCGCCAGCCGCCAGCTTGGCCGCTCGTTTAATTGGCACTTTTCCATTTTCAAAAATACGATGTGTATTCTCAATTACTACAATGGCATCATCCACCACTATACCTAATGCTAACAAGAAAGCGAATAATACAATCATATTTAAAGTAAAAC
>JBGSBN010000280.1:0-3692 GCA_041730515.1 Methylacidiphilales bacterium
TGTTGATGTAAATTTAACTGATGCAGTAACTGGCACCAAACAAATTCAAATGCTTGGTTTGGCAAGTCAGTACACACAGCTTACCCAGGAAAACATGCCAGGGGCAAGGGGTTTAGCGGTAAATTATGGTAATACATATACTCCAGGAACTTGGATAAACAACATACAAGTTACTAAAGGAATTGGTTCTGTAGTGAATGGTTTTGAAAGTATTGCTGGGCAAATAAATGCCGAACTTCATAAGCCTGATGTAAAGGAAAAATTATACTTTAATGCTTATGCTAGCGAAGGAGGTAGGTATGAAACTAACTTAATTATTGCTAATAAATTAAATAACTCCTTTAGTCATTCTGTTTTATTACATGGAAGTATGTTATCTTTAAAAATGGATAATAATAACGATGGTTATTTAGATAATCCACTAGGCTATCAAGTAAATCTTATGTATAGATTTAAATTTGACAAAGGCAAAGGATTTATAATGCAAGGTGGTGCAAATTTTTTGAGTGATGAAAAAACAGGAGGGCAAATTAATTTTAACGAAAATAGACGCGCTTTATTTGAACAATATGGAACCAATATACAAGCACAAAAAAAAGATATTTGGCTAAAGTTTGGTTATGTTTTTCCTAAAAAGATTTATAAAAGCTTAGGATTACAGTTATCAGCATTAAATAAAAAATATGGTACCTATTTTGGTAAAAATAATTATAATGGCTTGCAAGAATCATTTTATGCCAACCTTATTTACCAATCGTTAATTAATACAAGCGACCATAAGTTTAGAACAGGTCTAAGCTTAATGCTTGATAATTATAATGAGCATTTTGATAACTTTAATAATACCCAAAATATCAATACTCATTATAACTTTAAACGTAATGAAAATGTAGCTGGTGGTTTTTTTGAATATACTTATAGCTACTTAAACAAGTTTAGTTTAGTGTTTGGTCAAAGATTAGATTATAATAATTTGTATGGCATATTTTATACTCCTCGTTTGCATACTCGTTTAGCCATTGATAAGCAAACAGTAATAAGAGCAAGCGCTGGTAGGGGACAAAGAACAGCTAATATTATTGCTGAAAATACAGGTTTATTAGTTAGTTCTAGGCAGTTTGTATTTAATAATAATTTTCAAAATAATGCATATGGATTACAGCCAGAAGTTGCTTGGAATTTTGGCTTATCGGTAACCAAAGATTTTAAACTAAACTACCGGAAAGGTACCATTAGTTTAGATTATTACCATACTTACTTTCAAAATCAGGTAGTAGTTGATAGAGATATAAATGTAAAGGAAGTTAGGTTTTATAATTTAAATGGAAAATCATTTTCAAATAGTTTTCAAATACAGTTAGATTATGAACCTATAAAAAGATTGGATGTACGATTAGCTTATAGACTATATGATGTGCAAACACAATATGATTCCATTGGCATAAAAGAAGTACCTTTAATTGCTGCACATAGGGCTTTTTTAAACATTGGTTATACCACAAAAAACAAGTGGAGTTTCGATTTAACTTGTCAATGGATAGGTTCTAAAAGACTACCAAATACCTTACAAAATTCAAGTGATAAGCAGCTGCCTAATTTTTCGGAAAGCTATTACTTACTAAATGCCCAAGTAAGCAAAAGTTTGTTCAATAAAAAGTTAGATGTATATTTAGGTATTGAAAATATTTTAGATTTTAAACAAGAAAATCCAATCATAGATGCACAAAATCCTTTTGGTAGTAACTTTGATGCAAGTATGGTTTGGGGGCCAGTATTTGGTCAAATGTATTACGCTGGTTTAAGGTTTAAATTATAGTATTTAATTATCTTCCAATAAAATTTTTCTTAGCATATCAAGCGACATTAGACAAGTTCTTAAAATGGTTCTTTCTCTATTATCGCCCATGTTAAACATTTGGGCAATTACTTTATCTTTACTAGCAATAGCAATCCAAACAGTTCCAACTGGTTTTTCTACACTACCTCCATCTGGGCCAGCAATTCCACTTGTTGCAATTGCATAGTCTACATCAATTTTTTTCAATACTTCAGCTGCCATTTGCTTAACACAAGCTTCGCTAACAGCACCAACCGTTTTTAAAATTTCATCACTTACATTTAGTTCTAATTGTTTGATGCTATTATCATAACTTACGATACTACCTTTATAATATTTTGAACTACCTGCAATAGATGTTATTTGATGAGCAATAAAACCTCCTGTGCAACTTTCGGCAGTGGCCAAGGTTTTGTTTTTTCCTTTAAGCAAAATACCTATTACTTCATTCAATGAATCATTTCCTTCGCCATAAATGTATTGCCCAATTCTTTCATAAAGTTGATTACAAATTTGAGCCACTTCAGTTTCTAATTGCAATTTATTATTTCCGTTTGCACTAAGCCTAAGCCTTACAGTTCCAACCGATGGCAGGTATGCCAATTTAATATACTCCGGTAAATTCTCTTCAATATCTTTTATTTTATTAGCTAAAAAACTTTCACCTATGGAGCAAGTTTGAAGTGTTCTATGGTATATAAAAGGAAGTTCAAATTTTTGTTTTAATAAAGGTATGGTTTCTTCTTCAAAAATTACTTTCATTTCAAAAGGAACACCTGGTAACGATATGTATATTTTATTGTTTATATCAAACCACATTCCTGGTGCAGTGCCACTTCTATTCCATAATGTTTTACTATTAGCAGGTATCATTGCTTGTTGTAAATTAACATCAAGCATTGGCATTTTACGCATCTTAAAAATACTAGTTACCCACTCTAAAACTTTTCCATCAGTTACTAAAGTTGTATCAAAATATTCGCATAAAGTTTTTTTAGTTATATCATCTTTAGTTGGACCTAAGCCTCCTGTTATAATTATAATATCACTCCTTAATGAAGCATCATGTAAGCACGATAATATTTGTTCTCTACTATCGCCACATGCAGTACGTTGGTATAGCGTAATGCCCAATGAACTCAACTGTTGACCAAGCCATGCACTATTGGTATCTATCACTTGACCTATTAATAATTCATCACCAATTGTTATAATTTCTGCTTTCATATTGAATGTTTAAAAACGATTTGTTTTATATTTTTATCTATCAACAACATTACTAATAATTTTATTGATAATGAATTTGATTTTTATAAATTATTTTAAATCTATAAAAGTAATTATGTATAATTTTCACTACTATTATTTATGTATTTTAAAAAATATTATGCTATAAATTTACTTGAAGGATAAAATTGAAATGTTGTATAATAAATATAAATTGATAAAATGAATTTTTAAGTAACAGCTGTACATGTCAGTAAAATATAGTATCTCCACTGATTGATATAAAAAATTTTACTATATAAATTATACATCTTATAAAAATGCATAACGCATTGTTCATAATAAGTTTATAATTTTTTTGCAAGTTAGTAACAGTAAATATAAAATATAAAATAACGCTCAACACTAGTATACAAAGGCATCTTCGTTAATCTATAGTTACTTGTTAACAACAATCAACAAGCAAACTTCAAATTATTTTTTATATAAAAAACATAAATGCTTGACTTTTAAATCATCTATCATAACTTTGTTATTGTAATCAAATTAAATATTTAACTAAATATGGCAACAGCTAAAAAAACAACTAAAGCAGCTCCTAAAAAAGCAGCAGCTCCTAAGAAGGCAG
>JBGSBN010000281.1:0-3683 GCA_041730515.1 Methylacidiphilales bacterium
GGAAACGTTTGGTTATGAAAAAGTAACTTTTAGTTCGTAGTTCGTAGTTCTTAGTTCTTAGTTCGTAGTTCTTAGTTCTTAGTTGAGGGTTGAGAGTTGCGGGTTTTGTATTACGAGTTACAAGTAATCTAAACCATCAACTAAGAACTAAGAACTACGAACTAAGAACTAAGAACTACGAACTACGAACTAAAAGTTACTTTTTCATAACCAAACGTTTCCAAGTATCGGTTCTGCCAAACATACTTACGCCAATAAAACCTCTAATATTCATGGTGTTTTTATCGTCTAAAGTTATTTTACATTTATATGTTTTTCCACTTTCGGGGTCGTAAATGGTGCCTTCATCCCAAGTATTATCGCCTTTAAATTCAAATCCACCTACTAGTTGAATTCCTAAAATTGGGTTACTTCTTTTATTGGCATCTTCGTTTTGAATATCTAATTTGGGCTTACCTTCTGCATTTAGTGGTTCTTTTAGCCATACTATCCTACCAAAATAAAAGTTGCCAACTTTGGTAATTTTTACCTTTGCTTTGCCATTTCCTGTTTCCCAAATACCCAAAATATCATCGGCATTTTGTTGTGCAAAAGAGGTGTAAGTAATTGAAAATAATGTTAGTAATGTAAATAGTATTTTTTTCATGTTTTAAGTGTTTTAGTATTTGCAATTAGCATAAAATTTTAAATATAAAAAAGTATTTTCTGAAAATAAAAAACCCCTCCAATTTTTAATTGAAAGGGTTTTTATAATTTGAACTAAAAGTTTTTTATTTTTAAATCTAAATGTTTATTTACCAGAAACCATAAACTTAACAGTTTGCATACCGTTGGCATTGCTAATGTTTAAGAAATAAACGCCATTATTTAATTGGCTAATGTTTATTTGCTCATTAAAGTTTTTAGTATTAATGATTTGTTTTAACACTTCTCTACCTAACATATCAACTATAACTAATTGAGCAGGTAATTGGTTAATGTTTTCAATGCTAACATTTAACTCAGCATAAGCAGGCGAAGGATAAACCTTAACGCTGCTGCTTATACCATTTACATTGTTAACACCAGTGTTTTTAACTACTACCACAGTTCTAACCGCAGTTGCTGTATTATTAGCTAAATCAGATACACTGTAAGTAATGGTGTAAGTAGCCAATTTACTTGAATCTAATGTGCTAACTTTAGTAATTTTACTAGTTATATTTCCATCAATATTATCAGTTGCTGTTGCACCTGCATCCACATAAGATTTTCCTTGCATCAAAGTATCTTGTATTTTACCTGTAATGGTAATAACTGGTTTAGTAATATCAAGTGCCACAACTTTAACAGTTCTGGTAACTGAATCCATGTTGCCAGCTTTATCATTAACTGCATAAGAAATGTAATAGGTTCCAATAACAGCTGTATTTACGGTTCCTGTTGTTCTAATGTTTGAAGTGATATTTCCATCTTTATCATCAGTTGCAGTAGCTCCTAAATCAGCGTATACGCTATCTTTTTTTACATTAATTGGATTTGTACCAGTGATTGTAATTACAGGTTTGATACTGTCAATATTACTAAAGTCTGCATCATTTTTATCTCGAGGAATCAATTTAAAGTTTGCATTAGCAAAGTACATTGGACCTTGAATAAAATTTAATTTCATTCCTTTGTAAACTAATGAACTGTAATTTTTAAAATTTGCACTTAAATCATCTACTCTTAATCCTAATTGATTTTGAGATTTATTTACTGAAAACTCATTGAAATTGCCAGGTGCATCTGGATTAACATTAGCTATTTCTAAACTATCAAATTTAACTAAAACACCTTCCCATTTTCTACTGTAAGCAATATTTCCAAGTGCAAATGAATCAATAGATAAACCTGTTTCAAATGGAGGTAAAGTTCTACCGGTTGATATTACTGAACTTAAAACATTGTTTAATGTTGTAACGTTAAAGTTCTCTCTAACGGTCGCTCTTGTAATTAAAATTGAATCACCTATGTTTAATTTTGCAGTACTATCAGCCCCAGAATTTCTAGAAATGAAAATAGCTGAATTTGGTCCTGTACCATCTTGAATAGAAATTAAATTTCCTAATCCTTTACCCGTTACTACACCGCGTACATTGATATTTAACAATGAATCTCCATTCCAAATTGTTGAGTTATTAGTAGCTACACTGTATTGTAAATCGCTTATTTTAGTAACACCAGTATTTTTAACTACATAAAAATATTCAATACTTAAAGAAGATACGTTGTTAATGTCAAATGGTCTAACTCTAAATTTTACAATTGTATTATCAGCAAATTTAGGAATTTTTCCTGTCCAACTAGAAGTATCAGAAGGTAAAGCATTTTTTACTAAAGAAATTGAATCATAAGTTGTACTATTTACACCAGTTGTGTAATATAATCTAACTTGGCTAGTACTAGCAGTTGTAATTTGTTGGATTTTTGCAGTTATGGCAACTGAATCGCTGCTTGTGGCAATTTTTGGATTTCTATCTATTGAAGATACTAAGGGTGGTGAAAAAGTTACCGCACCTAAATCACTTGGCGTTAATGGGCAAATTCCGTATCTACCAGTTGCTGGAGTTCCTGCATTGTATTCTGTAATAGTACCTCTAATATATGAAATTCTTGAACCAATTGATGGAGGTGTAAATCTGTTTATTGGCAATGTATCTACTGAGTTATTGTCATTTCTGTAAAAGCCTGAATAATCTCTTATTTCTAATCCATTTCCTTCATCATCAGATACTGACCAAGTCCATCTATTATTGCTCGTAGTTCTAGTTAAAACTGTTACGTCTTTTAGCTCAACATAAACACCTTCCCATTTTTCACCAGTTGCTTTTTGCATACTGTAACCTGTATTTGAGTTACCAGTTTGTAATTCTTTAATTGAAACAGGTGCTGGTTTAATATTGTAAGGACCAAAATCTAAAATTTCAATAGAATTATCCCAATTTTGGTTAGCTTTTAAAACATAAGTTTGTGTATTGTATTGTATAGACCCACTAAAAAAAGCTGGTCTTAATATGGCAGTAACACGAACTTTCATGCCAGGTTTTAAATTATCATAAAACTTACTTTGACTTACCAATGTAGCTAAGTTAGCAGCACCATTTGCGCCACCACCAACAAGCGCTGGTTCACATAAAACTTCAACGCCACCCCAAGGTTTTGCAATAGTATCCATTGATAAATAAGTTGATTTTCTTGAAGAAGCACTTAAACCGTATTTTTTAGGGTCAAATAATACATACCCATCAAACCTTACAGTGTCTCTGTAAGTAAGGTTTTTCATAGGCGAAAGATAGTCGCAAGTGTCAACTACAGGATTTGATGACAATTTAGATGCTGATGTAAATTGTACAGAATCTAATGGAATAATTGGATAAGGATTTTGCGCATTGGCAAACAATCCTCCCAATATGGTGGTGATAAGTAAAATTGTCTTTTTCATTGTATTTGTTTATTTAATTTTTAGTTTATTAATTTTGGTTACTGAGCTTGTCGAAGTATTATTTAATTACTGCAAAGTTACCCGTTTGAACGATACCACTCTGTAAATCTTTTACGCTGTACATATATATTCCTTGAGTAATTTGGTTTTTGGAGTCGCTTAGTAAATCCCAAGCATGTTCTCCTCCTGTCATTACCAGTTTTTCTCTATCGCTTAATCT
>JBGSBN010000282.1:0-3652 GCA_041730515.1 Methylacidiphilales bacterium
ATTATTTTCTTCTTGCTATTCATTTTTAATAAAATAGTTTGTTATAAATAGTCCTAAGTTGTTATAAAATTATTGTTTTTTGAATCTACATTACTATTGGCTTCCTCCATGCTATCAGCTTGAATATACCTGCTTACACTCATTATCAATCCCAATGTTATAAATGTAAAAATAAGTGAGGTTCCGCCTTTACTTACCAAAGGTAAAGTTAAACCTGTAACAGGAAATAAACCTACTGCTACCGCCATGTTAATTAATGCTTGCAGCACCAATTGAAAAGACAAACCAACCGCTATTAATGCTCCAAAAGCTTTGGGAGCCTTTTTTATAATATTGATGGTTCTATACATAAACCATAAATATAAAAACAGCATAAAAATGCCCAAAAACAATCCATACTCTTCAATGATGATGGCATAGATAAAATCGGCATAAGCTTCGGGCAAAAAGTTACGCTCTACACTTTGACCAGGACCTTTTCCAAACAAACCACCTGTAGCAATTGCTATTTTAGCATGATCCGCTTGAAAACTATCTTTTTCCTTTAATTTATTTCGTCCTGTTTGAGCCGATTTATTTTCAAAATTGGTAAATGCTGTTATCCTTCCTTTCCATGTTTCAAATCGCCCAACACCCTCAATTAATTTAGGAGGAGCAAACAATAAAAACATAGCAAACAAAACAGCACAAACTAAACCAACAACACCAATTTTAATTAAATAAATAACCTTAACTCTACCTAAGTACATTACTAAAATACATGTCATAAAAAGCACCAAAGCAGTACTTAAATTGTCTTTAGCAATTAACATACAAGTTAAAGTAATATGACCCAATAAAGGATAAATTACTTTCTTTAAATCATCCAATTCATCTTTATATTTAGCTAATGTTCTAATGGTATATAGCAATATTGCAACCTTAGCAAAATCGGACGATTGAAAAGTAAAAAAGCCAAACGAAAGCCATCGTTTTGCCCCATTAATAGTTACACCAAAAAGGATAGTTGCAATTAACAAGGCATAGGATATATAAAGCAAAAATCGTGATATCCCCATGAAATTTTTATAATGTATGGTATGAATATACAGCATGATGGTATATCCAATAAATATATACATTCCATGTTGGAACAAGTAAAAAATGGTACTGTGTTTATAACGGTACGACAACCAACTGGCAGAACTATACACAGCCAATAATCCCCATAATGATAAAATCAATATGATGAAGAACATGGCTCTGTCTCCCTTTGGTTTTAAATACTGTATAATACTCATTTTTACTTTTTATAATTAACTCGGTTTTGTAAAACCTATTAATTTATGGTTGTCAAATTACTATTTGTCCATAGTTGGTGTCCTCACCAATCATTTTTACTTATAAACTTCTAACCGCATTTTTAAACATACGGCCACGTTCTTCATAATTTTTAAACAAGTCGAACGAAGCGCAAGCAGGCGATAACAAAACACATTCGCCAGCTTTAGCCAATTGTTTTGCAACTTTTACTGCTTCGTTAGCACTGGTAGTATTTACAATCATGTCCACATCTTTACTAAATGCTTCATGAATTTTAGTATTATCTAAACCCATACAAACTATAATGCGCACTTTTTCTTTTACCAAATCTTTAAGCATGGTATAATCATTGCCTTTATCGGTTCCACCAGCAATCCAAACTACTGGTTTATCCATACATTCTAAAGCATACCAAGCAGCATTTACATTGGTGGCTTTTGAGTCGTTAATAAATTGTATGCCATCAACCGAGGCTACATTTTCTAAACGGTGTTCTACATTTTTAAAATCGGTTAGCGCTTCGCGAATAACTTCATTTTTAATTTGTAATGCCTTACCAATTAAGGCAGCGGCAAGAGAGTTATAGGCATTATGCCTACCTCTAAGTGCAAGTTGTTGTGTTAACATTGTGAATGGATTTAATTGATTGTTTGATAATTGCACAAACATGGTTCCATCCATTACAGTTGCCCCAGCTGCAAGACTAGGGTTTAACGAGAATGGAACCATTTGTGCGTTTATATTTGTTGATTGCAAGTTTGCGGTTGTTAATTCATCATCGGCACAATACAAAAAGTAATCTGCGGCAGTTTGATTTTGTGTGATTCTGAATTTTGAGTTTATATAGTTTTGTATTTCGTAATAATATCGGTCTAAATGATCGGGTGTTATATTGGTTAATACAGCAATGTTTGCATGAAATTCATACATATCATCTAATTGAAAACTGCTTATTTCTAATACAAAATAATCGTATTGTTTTTCGGCAACTAAGCGAGCAAAACTTACCCCAATATTACCTCCACAGGCTACACTTAAACCTGCTTTTTGTAATAAATGATATACCAATGAGGCAACTGTAGTTTTGCCATTAGTTCCAGTTATAGCTATAATGTATGCATTGGTGTAACGAGCTGCAAACTCTATTTCACTAATAATAGAAATATTCAAAGAACGAAGCTTTTTTATAAGCTCATTTTTTTCGGGAATACCCGGACTTTTTATAATTTCATCAGCATTTAAAATCAATGCTTCAGTATGTTGTAATTCTTCGAAAGCAATAGCATGCTGCAACAATTCCTCTTTGTATTTTTGAGGTATTGCTCCTTTATCTGACACAAATACATCAAAGCCTTGTTTTTTAGCTAAGATGGCTGCACCTGTTCCACTTTCTCCGCTTCCAAGTATTACTATTCGTTTCATTTTCTAGTTCTTAGTTTTTAGTACTTAGTTTGGTTAGTATTTAAATAATTCATCATTCAAAAATCCTAAATCATAATTCCTATCGTACTTTTAAAGTAATGATGGTGATGATGGCTAGCATGATTCCAATAATCCAAAAACGGGTAACAATTTTCGATTCGTGGAAACCTAATTTTTGATAATGGTGATGCAATGGAGACATTTTAAAAAGTCTGTTTGCCCTAGCATATTCAATACCATGTTTGCGTTTTTGATATTTAAAATAATACACTTGAAGTATTACCGATAAATTTTCAACTAAGAACACCCCACATAAAATTGGAATCAATAATTCTTTACGAACCATAATGGCAAATACTGCTATGATTCCCCCTAATGACAATGAACCTGTATCACCCATAAATACTTGAGCAGGAAAAGCATTGTACCATAAAAAACCAATACAAGCTCCAACCAATGCACCACCAAAAATTACCATTTCGCCAAGGTTAGGAATGTACATTACACCTAGATATTCAGAGAAAACCAAGTTACCACTCACATAAGCAAAAATACTGAGCACCAAAGCTATAATAGCCGATATACCTGCTGCCAACCCATCAATACCATCTGTTATATTTGCACCATTAGAAACGGCAGTTATAATAAAAGTTACAACTACTAAAAATATCAAATAATTATATTGCTCAAATCCATCCCAAATCCAAGTCAATAAATATTTATAATCAAACTCAGTTGATTTAAAAAATGGAATGGTAGTAGTAGTGGCCTTCTCATCTTTCGAGTACATAATTTGACCATCAATAACTGTTTGTTGTAAGTTATTGGCTTTTATAAACTCAGTGGTTACATCTTGAGGCTTATAAAAATCTTTGGTTTTTACATGTTGGTTGTAATACAATGTAGTAGCCACAATTACACTGATACC
>JBGSBN010000283.1:0-3645 GCA_041730515.1 Methylacidiphilales bacterium
AGCGACTATAGCGATGGTAATTGGTCGGATCCTAAACCTTTTGCACACAATAGCATTGGTTACTCGGTTGGACATCCTTGCTTTAATGCTGCCGGCAATACCATGTATTTTATAAGCGATATGCCTGGAGGTTTTGGTGGATCGGATATTTATAAAACTACCAAAGATGGCAGTGGCGTATGGTCAAAACCTGTTAACTTAGGCAATCAAATCAATACCGAAGGCGATGAGTTATTTCCATTTTACGAAGAAAATAGCATGATGTTATTTTTCACCTCTGATGGGCGTTATGGTTTAGGTGGATTAGATATTTTTATTTGCGAAATTAGAGATGATAAAATAGGTAAAATAGTAAATGTAGGTGCGCCATTAAATTCTCGTTTTGATGATATTTCGGCCATTGCAAATGATAAAATGACTTCAGGTTATTTTTCATCTAACAGACCAGGCGGTAAAGGAACAGACGATATGTATTCATTCAGTATTCAAAAAATTGATAAAAGAATTCAAGGTATTGTTTTGCAAAAAAATGGTAACCCTATTCCAAAATCATTTGTTAAATTATATGATGATAAAGACATAGCCATTGATTCTGTTATTACTAAAGAGGATGGTGCATTTATGTTTAAAGCAGCCAATAATACTAATTTTAAATTAGTAGGCTCAAAAGAAACTTTTACTGAAGGAAATGCTTTTGCTACTACACTAGGAACTGAATTACTAGTAAAAGCAGATATTATTTTAACTAAAATACCTGTATCAGTGCAAATAAAAGTAAAAGCAGATTTAGCAAAAATTTTGGAAATGAATGAAATATATTTCGATTTAAATAAATCGGAAATAAGAGAAGACGCCAAAATGGAGTTAGATAAAATTGTAGCCATTATGAACGAATATCCTAAAATGAGGGTAGAGTTAAGTAGTTTTACTGATTGCAGAGCAAGCGAAAAATACAACCAAATATTGTCAGATAGCAGAGCTAAAGCATCGGCAAAATATATAAAAAGCAGAATTACAAAACCATCGCGCATATTTGGAAAAGGATATGGCGAGGTTAAAAATTCGAACGATTGCCCTTGCGAAAACAATGCAATAACTGAATGTACTGAAGCTCAATACCAAGAGGCCAGGAAAACAGTATTTACTATTTTAAGGTATTAGTATTTATTGTCGTTTACTTATTGGAATTACATCCCATTTGAAATTTTTCGAATTGGCTCAATGTCATGGTCGTTGAGCGAAGTCGAAACGAAGACCAATAAGAATAAAATGCCTAAGTAAACCACCTTGTATTAGGATCATTCAAAAACTTTGTCAGAGTACTTAACTTTGACAAAGTTTTTTTTTGCTTTAGTTGTTGTTGAGCTTGCCCGTTGTTGAGTCTTCTGACCAACAACCAATTTTCCGAATTACGATTTGTCGGAAGTAGATTTCTCTGAGATTTCCTCTCCTTGTCGCCATTGCAGGCGTCCTCGCCTGCAATAAATTAGGATGATTAACACAAATAATACTTAATACCAAAAAGCTCTATAAGAGCGACACTGATTTCTTGTTGGTGACGCTTCGCTAAACACCAACAAGGGCGAACTTCGAACTTCGAACTTGGTACTAAGAACTAAGAACTAAAAACTAGTTACCCAAAGCCCCGTAAGAGCGACACTGATTTCTTGTTGGTGACGCTTCGCTAAACACCAACAAGGGCGAACTTCGAACTTGATACTAAGAACTAAGAACTAAAAACTAGTTACCCAAAGACCCGTAGGGGCGACACTGATTTCTTGTTGGTGATGCTTCGCTAAACACTAACAAGGGCGAATAACTAAGTACTAAAAACTAAGAACCTCGAACTAAGAACCTCGAACTAAGAACTTCGAACTAAGAACTAAGAACTAAGAACTTCGAACTAAGAACTTCGAACTTAAAAGCAGTAATTTATATAACTAATAATTGCTAAAGTGTAATGATGCTATTTAGTTTTATCATCATTTTTGACTCATTATTAAATCATTATAAACCCCTAAAATTATGAACAAAATAAGTGTATTACTTACTGTTGTAGTGTTATTGTTTACTTTCTTTTCTGTTAAAGCCAAAGGTAAATCCGAAACTGCTAAAAATGAATTGGCATTGCAAAGCACCTCTATGAATAAATCGAATGTGCTTTTAAAGCGATTGGAAATAATAAAGGAAATGGATAAAAGCCAATTGAATAAAGAGGAGTTAAATAGTTTATTAGCCGAAGTACGTGTTATCAATAAGCAATTATTAGCAGTAGATGGAGGTATTTTTATTTCGGCTGGAGCTTTAATAGTTATACTCATTGTGCTGTTATTTTTAATTTAATTGAAAAACGAGAACATAGATAAATTGCTCTTTGACGAAAATGAGCATTTATCAAAACTTCATCAAATAGTAAAAGTTACTTTAGAGTCGGAAGAGTTGATTATTCGTAATCTACTAAATCCACCTATTGAAACCATAAGCCAAGGGCAGCGTATTTCTGATAAAGTAGCACAGTTTGGAGGCAGTTGGAAATTTATTATTCTATTTGGTGTGGTATTTACTGTTTGGATTGTGTTCAATATTTTGGCTCTTGGGGTTTTTAAGTTCGATCCATATCCATTTATATTAATGAATTTAATTCTTTCGTGTATTGCCGCATTACAGGCTCCAATTATATTAATGAGCCAAAATAGGCAAGAGGAGAAAGATAGGATGCGTGGCGAAAACGATTATATGATTAACCTAAAGGCTGAAATGCAAATTAGAAGCCTCCATCAAAAAATGGATTTATTGCTTGAAGAGCAAATAAAAACCTTGTTTGAAACCCAGCAAAAACAATTTGCTTTACTAAAAGAAATTAACCTAAAGCTTGATAAACTAAAACATGCAGGCTTTTAAAATTCATATTACTTAATAATAATTACCATGCAAACCGAAGAAGATTTAAACAAAGAAATATTAACCATTACGATGGATATAAGAGAAAATCATCCTGAGCTTTCAAAGTATTTAGATGAAATGCCCGTAACTATTCCTAACAAAGAAAATCCTGAAATTACTTTAAAAGCATTGAAGGCTTACAAGCATTCGTTAACCACGCTTTTAAGTAAATATGAACAAGGGCACGAAACAATTATTCCACAACCTTAACCGCTATTTTAAAAGTGTGAAACATGTAACTTAATCTTTTACATCTGTAATATAAACCAACCAATTAATAATCAATTTTGTAAGGTGTGATACACACATTTAAACCCAAAAGAATATGACAAATTTAACCGAATTAAAAGGCACCTGGAACGAAACCAAAGGAAAACTTAAACAAAAGTTTGCGCTGCTTACTGATGATGATTTATTGCTAGTAGAAGGTAAACACGATGAAATGTTAGGTAAAATTCAAGCTCGTTTAGGAAATACCAAAGAAGAAATTCATAAATTAATTGCCGATTTATAATCTCTAAATTATAAAAACAATTTTATTATATAATTAAAAAAATAACAACCGAATTATGAAAAAAACAATTATTAAAACCATATCAATTGGCTTTATTTCCATAAGTATTTTAGGTGCATGTTCTTCGCCTTCAAAAAAGGTAGAAGATGCACAAACCAATGTAAATGATGCTAACAAAGAGTTAGATG
>JBGSBN010000284.1:0-3636 GCA_041730515.1 Methylacidiphilales bacterium
GCAAGGCGCTGATCTGGTAGCATTTGGCCGCCCCTTCATTGCCAACCCAGACCTGAGTGCACGGTTGCGGCAAGGCGGCCCGTTCAACACCCCCGATCGCAAAACCTTTTACGGTGGCTCAACTGCGAGATTTGGTGTTAAAAGAGTGGGCAGATGGACCAATTCCAAGATAATGTTTGCCTTTCCAATAATTGCTATTATGAACAGCTAAAAATCCTGCTTTACCAAAATTACTAATTTCGTAATGTATAAAACCATTTTCAGTAAGCGTATTTACTAAAATATCAAATTGTTCGGCAGCTTGCTCATCGTTGGTTTCGGTATATTTTCCTTTTTCTATAAACGAAGCCAAAGCTGTTTTTGGCTCCACCGTTAAAGCATAACTACTAACATGATTTACGCCTAATCCAACAGCAGTTTCAATATTTTTAAGCCAATTTTGATTAGTTAAACCGGGAGTTCCATAAATTAAATCAATGGTTATATTATGAAAACCAATTTGTTTAGCAAAGGCAATGGCTTGGTTAGCTTGGTTAGCATTGTGTGCTCGGTTCATCCATTTTAAATCAGCATCAAAAAAACTTTGTACGCCAATGCTTAACCTATTAATTGGTGTTTGCTTTAAAGCCAACAGTTTCTCTTCAATTAAATCATCTGGATTAGCTTCCAAGGTAATTTCAGCACCTTTGGCTATGGTAAAATACTTTTTTATGGTTTCGAAAATTTGGCTCAAATGCGCATTATTCAACAAACTTGGTGTTCCTCCACCAAAATAAATGCTTTGTAATTCAGTTTCGGCTAAATAAGGGTGTCGTAAATCTATTTCATGACAAATGGCATTTACCATTTCATCCATGGTTTTTAATTGAGTAGAAAAATGAAAATTACAATAGTAGCAAGCCTGCTTACAAAAAGGAATATGAATATAAATGCCCGACAAGTGAGTTTTAAATTTTTGGCAAATTAATGGTAAATATTTAAAGTTAGTTTTAAAATTACAAACGTTATTTTGAACACAAAAACATTACTTTTGTATAGTTTATTTTAAGTATGGAAAATAAAAAACCTCATTTTGTAACCGAAGAAGAAGCTTTAAAAAAACGTTTAAGCTTAAGCCATACCGAACGTTTTCAATTATTAATGAAACTTATAAAAATAAACAAAATGATGCAATCGGCTAAAATAACCCATGTAAAAAAATAGTTATGAATATTGGGTTTAGCTCTTAAAAACAAACCATTATTTTACTTACTTAACTTTTATTTATGAATGTAAAAAACGGTTTTTGCTTACTTTACGTAACTAACAAAATATGAAGAAAACCATACTATTATTGTCTACATTTATTGGAATTACCCAACTAACCAATGCTCAACAAAAAGAAAAGCATTTAAAAAATATTACCCAACTAACTTTTGGTGGCGATAATGCAGAAGCTTATTTTAGTTTTAACAATAAAATGCTAAGTTTTCAAAGTAATAACAAGGCTTGGGGCTTGCAATGCGATCAAATTTTTAATCTAGATATAAAAAAAGCAAGTAAAGACACTACTTACAAACCTCAAATGGTGAGCACAGGAAAAGGCAGAACCACTTGTAGCTACTATCTTCCAGACAATAAACATATTATTTATGCTTCAACTCATTTAGGAAACGAAGCTTGCCCAACTGAAGCAAAAGCCAATGGTAAATATTTATGGGCAGTTTATGCAGACTTCGACATTTTTGTAGCTGATTTAAATGGCAAAATTACCAAGCAATTAACTAATACTCCCGGTTACGATGCAGAAGCTACCGTTTCGCCCAAAGGCGATAAAATTGTATTTACAAGCACTCGCAGTGGCGATTTAGAACTTTGGACCATGAATATAGACGGAACTGACCAAAAGCAAATAACCAATGGGTTAGGTTACGATGGTGGTGCTTTTTTCTCGCCCGATGGTAAGCAATTGGTTTTTAGAGCATCGCGCCCGCAAACTGAAACCGAAATTAAGGAATACAAAGAATTATTGGAAAAAGGTTTGGTAGCTCCAAGCAATATGGAAATTTACACTTGCAATGTAGATGGAAGTAACTTAAAGCAAGTTACCCATTTAGGCAAAGCCAATTGGGCTCCTTTTTTTACTCCTTCGGGCAATAAAATTATATTTTCAAGCAATCACCATTCTCAACGTGGATATGATTTTCAACTTTACACCATTAACACCGATGGAACAGGTTTAGAAAAAATAACAGACGAAAGTTTATTCAATGCCTTTCCAATGTTTTCGCCTGATGGAAAAAAACTGGTATTTTCATCAAACAGAAACAACCACGGAACCCGTGATACCAATTTATTTATAGCTGACTGGGTTGATTAAAACTTATAGTTATATCCAAGCCTAACTACTTGTGTTTCGTAATAATCGCGGCTTACATATTTAAATTCATCGCCATTTATTTCTTTGTAAATTACCATGGTATTTAATAAATCGGTTGCGTTTAAAAACACTTCACCTTTGCCTTTTTGAATTACTTTTTTCACCCCCAAATCAAGAGAAAATCTGGCTCCCATTTTCCCTTGTGGAATAATATCAGGTGCGAGGTAAATAGCTGAAATTTGTAAATCAGTTTTTTTAGGTAAATGAAACAATCCATTCCATTTTACATTGCCTGAAAAAATTTGCTGATTATTGGCCGTGTAAAAATTTTCTGTTGGATATTTATTTACAACAGTAAATGCGTCAATTTGATTTTGATAACCATTTAAGTTAAAATTATAAGTAAACCATTTATTTATGTTTTGTGATAAAACCATTTCAATTCCTGCCAAATAGCTATTACCTGCATTTTGCATGATATTGTAAATAATGGTATTGCTTGGGGCAATGCTTGCAATGCGAGTAATGGTAGCTTCAGCTAATTTTAAATACGCAGCTGAGTAAAAATAACCTTTTTTCAAATTACACTTATAACCAACCTCTAATGAATTAGTAAACTGAGGACGCAAAGCTGGATTACCAATTTTAACAATTTCAGCATCATCATATTTTGGGAAAATTCGTATATCAACTTCATTTGGCCTATCAACCCTTCGGTTATAAAAAAACGAAATTTTATTGTTATCATTTATTTTATAAGCTAACCTAATATTTGGAAAAGGCTGCATATAGTTATATCCATTACTTTTATAGGTATTATGATTTGGATTTACTTGGTATTGTAAATCAACATATTCCAAACGTAATCCTGCTTCTAGTTCAAACAACTTATTTTCAAAAACATAATTTCCATAAACTGCCGGAATCAATTCATCGTAATTTGCCCAACCGCCAGCATTGGTATCTAATGGCGAATTTAAGCCCGGCAAAAATTGCATATTGGTTGGAATAGACCTTCTCCTAATTTTTACACCGCCTTCAATTTTCCCATATTTTAAAGGTTTGGTATAATCAAAATTTATATCAAAAACATGTTCATCAGAAAGCAATTTAAAAGCATCTTTACCTGTAAAAGTTGGCAATATATTGGTAAAAAAATATTTTTCATCCTCTCTATGAAAAGTATAGTTAAAACCCGCATTTAATAAATGACCTGGTTGTTTAAACTTATGCTGAAAAGCAGCGGTGGCAGTAGCAGTTGTTTTCAATTCATCTTC
>JBGSBN010000285.1:0-3629 GCA_041730515.1 Methylacidiphilales bacterium
GTTCATTGTTTAGCCAAGCGTGTAATAATATGGTTGGAGAAGGTAAAATATTTGTTTTATCAGCAGGAAATAATGGCGATGAAAATATCCATATTCAAAAAACATTTACCAATACCGATACTGCTATACATAGCTTTGTTACTTTCCCAACTATCAATGGCGAAAAGCGCAACTGGATTGATGTTTGGGGCGAAGTTGGCAAGCAGTTTTGTTTAAAAATTAGTTTATATAATGGCTCAACAGTGAGCAGTGCAACCACTGATATTTGTTTAAATAACAATACATTGGATACATTTTTAGTGGGCTCAAAAAACGATACCTGTTTTTTAACCATTACTGCTAAAGCTGCTGATTATAATGGCAAGCCGCATATTTTAGTAGATGTATTTAGTAAAACAGCAGATAAATTTTGTGTAAGTGTATTAGGACAAAGCGGTTTGGTGCATATGTGGCAAGGTTTTGTAAATGATTATAATGGCTATTATGGTTCATTTACAGCTGGTGGTTTTCCGTGGGGAACAGCAGGCAATAGCAATTATACTCTAGGCGAAATGGCAAGTACACAATCTGCAATTACTGTTGCGGCTTATGCTTCTAAAATTACATTTAAAAACTTAGCAGGCTCTAATCAAAGTTATTCAGGTTATGCTTTTGTGGGTCAAATTACACCATTTTCAAGTAAAGGCCCTACGGTGGATGGTAGAATTAAACCAGATATAGCTGCTCCGGGAATGACCATAGCTTCTGCTGTTAACTCATTTGATGTTTCGTATTTATTGGGTGGAAGTAATTATGCGCAAAGTGTAGCCAAGTTTACTTTTGCTAAAAATAACCGCGATTATTATTATGCGGAGGCAAGCGGTACATCTATGTCATCGCCAATGGTTGCTGGTATAGTAGCTTTATTGCTGCAAGCAAATCCTAAATTGACTCCAGCATTAATTAAAAACATCATTTTTAAGACAGTCATTACTGATATTTATACCAAACAACCTGTTGATTCAAGTAGATGGGGTGCTGGTAAAATTAATGCTTATGCTGCTATTAAGCGCACCATTGCTACCATTGGAGTAACTGAACAAAAGTACACTCAAACCCAAGTTAATTTGTTTCCAAATCCCACTTCGGGCAGTTTTCAGTTGTATTGCGAAGCAACCCAAAACAACGATTTACAAGTAACCATTACCGATATAATGGGCAAAACCATTCAACAACATAATCGGACTGTAAGTGGTTCGAATAATACCTTAACCATTGATTTAGGAAGCGAAAACAAAGGAGTTTATTTTGTAAGCATAAGCAATGGTTTTAGCACCGAGGTACGCAAAGTATTGGTTTATTAATTAAGTGGACTTACAGCAGTTAGATATTATAAAAAAGCAAAAAACAAATTGGGCATTGTTAATTATAACAGTGCCCAGTTTGTTTGGAATCTTTTTATTTACAGCTGTAATAATCGCAATTGTTTGTGACACTTTAAATATTTATTTATTAGTAATAATTTTTTTATTAGAAGTAATTGGCATTAATTGGGTCGTATCAAGCTTTAATTTTAAAACCATTGGTACTATAAAATTTACTGAGGATGGCATTACCATAACGCAAGAAGGTGAGCAATTAAAAGTATTGCAATGGAATGAGATAAATAATTTAAAATGTTATTATAGAGGAGATAGCTTTTGGAAAATAAATATTGGTTCTTTCATCATTAATAAAGGAATTTTTAGGTATGCAGGTTTAAAATGGGCTGGTGTAAATAACAATAAATTGATAGATAAAATAGAAGTAAACAACCAAGAATTCTATATAAAAATAACCCAACAAAGCCATAAAAAGGCATATCAAAATTTAATTGACCTTGCCTTTAAAAATGGTTGCCAAGTGGATGTTTTACATTAGGGAGATTTTAGTTTTAAAATAAATGATTATAACATGAAAATACAAACAGTTTTAGCCAAAAACTAAAAAGGTTTTTTGTAATAAAAATTAGGGTATTTGAAAGGCAATAATAATGAGAAGGTTGTATCTGAAAATTTGGCAAAATAAATGATGTACTTGTAAAGGCTCCTAATCATAAGCCTATGAATGACCTAAAAACACTGACAGACAAAAAATAAATGAGTTACATTAGCTTCAAAAAGGGATATTTTAGATTTGGGAATAGTCATAAGCAATTCCATATTTGGTTAATTACCATACTAGTAATGATTGTTTATTTTGTTTTTAGCACGTTGTTTGTTTTAAATAGATTTAAAATTCTTCAGAATTATGGGACAACCACAAATGCTGTTATTATAAATGAAACAGGATTTGTTAGAAATAGCCATATTACTAAAGAAGTTATTTATAAGTATGAATTTTTTGCGAATGGAAAACTGTTTAAAGGTGATTCCCAATGTGAACGATTTAATGTTGGAGATTCTTTATTAATTCGATATTGGACATTTCGTCCTTCTGTAAATCAACCACTTTGGATTCTAAATCATGAAACTTGCAACCTTACTAAGTAGTGTATTATTTATCTCTAGCGAGCCCCCATTATCGCTCTACTATCCCTAGTCTGTTGCCAATCCTAAGCAAAGGTTCCGAAAGTTTCCTGACTACGGATTTAAAATAAAAAAAGAGTTTGTAACTCCAACCATAAAAGCCAAACCACTTTAGCCAAAAACTAAAGCAGTTTTTTGTAATAAAAATTACGTTATTTGAGGGGCAATTTAAACATAGCAAATAAATATAATCAGCCAGAGGCTTAATAATATATTCACTAGCGGGACGCTTGCGAATGTGGACAGGTATTTCATATAATACTTAAAAAATTATAAATATGGTATACACAGAGAACTTTGATGAAATAGATACTTTTTGATGCTTTTTATGGAAATATTTTTGTTAACAACAAAAACATAATATATCCTTATATTAATGTTGGTGTTTCCGAACATCTTTTAAATCCAGAAAAAAAAATGAAATACATTAATAAATGTTATGTAGTTTTTAAGGATGTTCTTTAAAAAAAAATACTGAATTGATTGATTTAGATATTAATACTAACCCCATTAAAAGCCCCACACAAGTATTTATCGGTGGAACAAACCTGAATTCAAGAAAGCACTTTGAATTAACAATATATTGTAAAGAAGTATTTTTACAAACTATTCAGACTACTAAAATTAGTTCGAATTTTTGGATGCCAATTAATACCCCAAATTTTGAACGGAATATGGATAAGGCCGATATAGACACATTTTTAAGTTTTAACTCATTACCAAATAACTTAAAAGAATTGATCTCTTAGCTAGTTCACATACAAACCTGCAATTCGGGTTCACGCGTTTGTCCCATAGAATGCTGAAGTTTAAACGAATTACTATACTTTTTTTAGTTAATTGTATCAGACTAATGTATTACAGATAAAGCATATTTTACAATTCAATTATATCACCAAGTTTTTGATAAGCAATAAATGTTTCGTTTTTTAAATTGTCAATAATTTGAGTGATTGACAAAATACCATCAATCAACTCTACACTTTGTCCGGCACACCAAAGGTTATTATAGTTTCCTGGTTTAACAGATTTTTCTAATCTGCCCATTCCTTTTAATTGAAACAACATTTTAAAATACTTTTT
>JBGSBN010000286.1:0-3555 GCA_041730515.1 Methylacidiphilales bacterium
TTCCATAAATAAATGCGTAATTAATTAAAATATTTATTGCCAAAGCTATAACAGTAATTACGGCTGCTGGTCTGGTTATGGAAAGTCCATCGCTAAATTGTTTAACTGCTAAAAACAATAACAAAGGTAATGTGCTAAAATTGAGCAATGTTAAAAACTCTTTGGCCAATGGTTTTACGTTATCATCTTGCTTAAACCAATCTAGATTATTGCTCAAAACATCGTTTACACCATAAATGAGTACAAACAAAGTTAATGCTACTAATACAGCTGCTTTAAAGTAGTTCACACATTCTTCTAAATTATTTTCGGCCTTGGCCTTAGCTATTAAAGGTGATACAGCCATTAAAGTACCTAAACCCAAAATGGTAATTAAGTAATAAATAGCATTAGCCAAACCAGCCGCAGCCAGGTTAGTAGCATCTATTTTACCAATCATTAATGTATCGGCAACGCCCATTAAAACTATGCCTAACTGACCAATGATAATTGGCCAACTTAGCTCTAAAATACTCAGAAAATAGGGTTTATGCTTTTGAAAAAATACCTGCACTGCTTAAAAAATTAAGGTGCGAAAGTATGTAAAATTTATGAAGTATGGTTACTGAGCTTGTCGAAGTTATGGTTAATCATCAAAACTGAAACAAAACCAATTGAATTAACATTTGCCTAACACAAAAACCACTTTATTCTAAACTAAACGTTCAAAATGTGTGAAAGTAGAAACTTTTAACGTGGATTGTGTAAGTTTTTTGGCAATTAAAGCGGTCACCTTTGTTGTGTGGTTATAGTTCTATCATCGTTTAAAAAATACTCAACATTTACATAATGACCTTTAAAACGCCAATAATTTATTTGAATAACAAATTAACGAAAAGATATGTTAAAGATGACACCTCTAAAATATAAAGAGAAGAAAATTAACTTTAATTCATGCCATAAACAGGTGCTTGTAAGTATATTTTTTTTACTATTAACAACCATTACCATGGCACAAATTTTACAAACTGTTCCATATGTTGATTTGAAAAAGTATGCTGGCAAGTGGTACGAAATTGCTTCGTTTTCACAACGGTTTCAAAAAGATTGTAATTGCACCACAGCCAAATATACCTTAACCGATGAAGGGTATGTAATAGTTGAAAACAGGTGCAACAAGGATAGTATAAACGGCAAACAATCTTCGATTAAAGGAAAAGCATTTGTGGTAAAAAACAGTGGCAATGCCAAATTAAAAGTGCAGTTCTTTTGGCCTTTTAAAGGTAAATATTGGATTATTGATTTGGCGGACGATTATAGTTATGCAGTAGTTGGTCATCCTAACAAAAAATACTTGTGGATACTTTCAAGAACAGCCACCATGAACGAAAACACGTATCAACAAATCATTTCCCGAATAAAAGAAAAGGGATTTGACATATCGAAAATAAAACTCACAAAACAAAAATAAAAAAATGAAAATATTAATTGTATTAACTTCTCACAGCGAACTAGGAAACACAGGAGAAAAAACAGGATTTTGGATAGAAGAATTTGCATCGCCTTATTTTGTTTTAGCAGACGCTGGAGCTGAAATAACCATTGCCTCTCCAAAAGGTGGACAACCTCCAGTTGACCCTAAGAGCGAATTAGAAGACGCGCAAACACCAGCAACAGAAAGATTTTACAAAGACGAAACTGCTATTGAAAAAGTAGCAAATTCCATTAAACTCAGTGACATAAACTATAAAGATTATGATGCTTTTTTTTATCCTGGAGGGCATGGTCCATTATGGGATTTAGCCACGGATAAAGTATCCATTAAATTGATTGAAGACTTTTTTAATAATCAAAAACCAATAGCTTTTGTGTGCCACTCGCCTGCTGCATTGGTGAATGTAAAATCAGAAAACGGACAACCACTGGTAAAAGGAAAACACCTTACTGGTTTTTCAAACGATGAAGAAGATGCTGTAAATCTAACTAAAATAGTTCCATTTTTATTGGAAAATAAATTAAAAGAATTGGGTGCACATTACACCAATAAAACCCATTGGGAATCGTATGTGCAACAAGATGGCTTGCTTATAACAGGTCAAAATCCAGCTTCATCTGAAGCCGTAGCCAAGTTACTTTTAAAAACACTTAAAGGCGAAAAACCCAATCATTCTTAAATACTAAATATAACAACCATGACCTTTCAAACCATTAATCCTATAAATAATAAATTTGTAAAATCATTTGATCAATTAACCGATGTAGCCGTTGAAAAAGCAATTTCGCAAGCAGCAATAGTATTTGATGAATGGAAACATACAGACTATCAAACAAGGGCGCAGTTGTTATATGCTGTTGCTGGGATATTGCGTGCAAAAAGAAAAGACCTTGCCAAAATGATTACTTTGGAAATGGGTAAACTTCTTTCTCATGCCGAAGGCGAAATAAAACTAAGTGCCGAAATATTTGATTACTACGCCAAAAATGCGGAAGAGTTTTTAAGCGATAAAGTATTAAATCCAGTGCATGGAAAAGCCTTGATAAGATACAGTCCAGTTGGAGCATTGTTAGGCATACAACCTTGGAATTTTCCGTTTTATCAAGTAGCACGTTTTACAGCTCCTAATATTATGATTGGAAATACCGTTTTAATAAAACATGCTGCTAATGTACCTCAATGTGCCATAGCTATTGAAGAAATATTTGCAGAAGCTGGTGCACCTCTTGGCTTGTACACCAATTTATTAATATCGCATCAACAATCTGAAAAAATAATAGGTGATAAACGGATTAGGGGTTTATCGCTAACAGGCAGTGAAGTAGCAGGTGCAATTGTAGCGGCAGAAGCAGGAAAACATGTTAAAAAATCGGTTTTAGAATTAGGAGGCAGCGATGCTTTTATAATTTTGGAAGATGCCGATATTGATAAAACAGTGGAATGGGCTGTAGTTGGTAGAACTAATAATAATGGTCAGTGCTGCGTGGCGTCCAAACGGTTTATTGCTGTTGAAAGTATTGCAGATGTTTTTCTTGAAAAATTTAAAGCTAAAATGGCGGCATTAGTAGTGGGTGACCCCTTGGATGAAGCCACCAATTTAGGTCCACTTTCCACAGAAGCAGCAGCGGTAAAAATTGCCGAACAAGTTAAAAGGGCTGTACAAGGTGGAGCAAAAATATTATTAGGTGGAAAAAGGGTGAACCGAGAAGGTGCATTTATGGAAGCAACTATATTAACAGATATTAGCAATGAAAATCCAGTTTATTATGAAGAATTTTTTGGTCCTGTAGCATTGTTTTTTAAAGTAAAAGATGAAGAAGAAGCCATTGCCTTAGCCAATGATTCGCCTTATGGTTTAGGTGGTTCGGTATTTACACAAGATATTGAAAGAGGCAAACGTGTTGCTAATCAAATAGACACAGGCATGGTTTTTATTAATCACCCTACTTGGACACAAGCCGACTTGCCATTTGGAGGTACCAAAGGTTCGGGCTATGGAAGAGAAATGGCGCAACTAGGTCTCGATGAGTTTGTAAATAAAAAACTCATAAGAATAAGTGAATTAAGCGATCCTTTTTAAA
>JBGSBN010000287.1:0-3542 GCA_041730515.1 Methylacidiphilales bacterium
TCAATCAATACCCAAGGAGGATTATTACAGCTTACTGCTGCCATATTACCAACCAACGCAGCCAACAAAAACATAATTTGGAGCATAAGCGATACCAACTTAGCTACCATAACCCAAACAGGCTTGGTAACTGCCAAGGCAAACGGAACAATAATAGTTACTGCCACCGCAGCAGATGGAGGTGGTGCAAAAGCTACTAAAACCATAACTATAACCAACCAAACTGTAGGCATAAATGAAGTAAACTTAAATAACCAAATTACAGTTTATCCAAACCCTGCAAGTAATAAACTAATAATAACAACAACCAATAATTTAACTCCCGATGCATCGGGACTACAATTACAATTACTTGATTTAACAGGTAAAGTTATTGCTAATTATAATAACCAAACCGAAATTGATATATCAGCCATAGCTAATGGTATGTATTTGCTGCATATACAAACCCCAAATGGAAACTTGGTAAAACAAGTGGTAATTAATAGGTAAAATCATGAAAAATTTAATTAAATCAATATTTGTACTTTTATTATTGGTGTTTGCCAATTGCATACATGCTCAAAATGCTTGTGAGTTTGATACTATTGTAAGCTCACAAGCCCAAGGATTCAAGTTTATTGAAACTAAAAGTAAACACCTATTGGTGGCAGGTGTTTTTGGATATTCACTTATGACTACTGGAGGAGAATACCTAAAAACCTTTCTTACTAAATTAGACCCTTGTGGCAATGTTTTATGGAGTATTAATCCTGATAGCACCATTATTGAAGGTGGCTTAATAAATATAGTAAAATTAACGGAAGACAGTAATGGTAACATAGAAATTATTGCCTATTACTATTGTACATTTATTAAGTCAAGTTCGTTTCCATTTTCAGATACTATAAACGAGTATCGTTTTATAAAATTGGATGCTAATGGAAATCTAATAGAAAGACGAAAAACAAAAGAGACATACACAAATAAATTTAAATACACCTATGCAACTGAAAAAATTAGTACAAATAAATACATGTTCTTAAACCCATTTGATAGCGGTAATATAAAGTCTATCACACAATTAAATGTGTTTGATACTTTGGGGAATTTATTGTTGAAAAAAAACATGGATACTACAGCATTACTGCAGCAAAAAATGTACACACTTCATTTAAAAGAAACTAATACGATATTGTTGACCAAAGCAGAAAATAACCTTGTAAAGTTAATAACCTTGGATACTTCTGCCAATGTAAAGAAAAGTGTAGTAATAAATACACCAAATGGTTTTAATTTATTCCAAGTTTTGCTAAACCAAACAAAAACTGAACTTATAATTACAAGTACCAAAATAGCAGACAGTTCATTATATGTGGCAAAATATAATTTGGAAGGTGTATTGCTAACCGATACTCTTTTAACCGATACTGCTTTTAAACATGAGCTGCTTTATTATGTAGATTCAGCAACCCATGTTTTTATAGGCAAATATAATTATATCAAGTTAACTAACTCCAACTACAAAATACTTTGGAAAGGAATATCGGAAAACACAAGAGAAAAAAGTTACGATTTTTATTATTTAAGTGTGGTAAAAAGCCATGACAATTCAATTGTAATTTTAGGTAATCTATCCAGTTACGGGGGTGTTGGTAAAACAGTTAAATCGTATTTTATAAAAAAAACTAGTATCATAAAATACATAAAAACGATTGCAATACTAGGTGCAAACTCAATTAACACCCAAGGAGGATTATTACAACTTACCGCTGCCATATTACCAACCAACGCAGCCAATCAACAAGTAATTTGGAGCATTAGCGATACTAACTTAGCCACCATAACCCAAACAAGCTTAGTAACTGCCAAGGCAAACGGAACTGTAATAGTTTCTGCCACCGCAGCAGATGGAGGTGGTGCAACAGCTGCCAAAACCATAACTATTAGTAACCAAACCGTAGGCATAAATGAAGTAAACTTAAATAACCAAATTACAGTTTATCCTAACCCTGCAAGTAATAAACTAATAATAAAAACAACCAATAATTTAACTCTCGATGCATCTGGACTACAATTACAATTACTTGATTTAACAGATAAAGTTATTGCTAATTATAATAACCAAACCGAAATAGATTTATCAGCTACAGCCAATGGTATGTATTTGCTGCATATACAAACCCTAAATGGAAACTTGGTAAAACAAGTGGTAGTAAACAAATAAAAACATGAAAAATTTAATTAAATCAACGCTTTTACTTTTATTATTTGTATTTGTCAATAATATCAATGCTCAAAATGCTTGTGAGTTTGAAAAGACCTTCAACTATAGAGAAGAAGGGAAAAAAATAATTGAGACTAAAAAAAAGCAATTTTTGATTGCCTCAGTTTTTGGTTATCAAACCAATATTTTTGTGCAAGAAACTTTAAATTTAGTTTTGACTAAAACTGATAATTGTGGAAATATTATTTGGAAAACAAAACCTGATAGTTCCCTTGATCTTAATGATAAAATCACAATACTAAATTTGATTGAAGAAGAAAATGAAGATATTCTTTTAATAGCAAAATATTTTAAATTTAATGCTTCTAAATATAGTTACCGTTTTATAAAATTAGATTCGGATGGAAACGTAAAATGGAAAAAAGATATAGGCAATTATTTTTTAGATAAAATAAATATGGTTTCAATTGAAAAAATTAGTGAGAACAATTTTATGTTTATTTCTATTAAAGATACCAACAACCAAATTATGTATCAAACACTTTTTTTTGATACATTAAGTAATTTGAAAAGAAACAATTACATTGATTCAACTTCAAAAAAAATTAATATTAATTACAGTTTTCTGGAAGTGTACAAACAAAGTAATACATTGTTGACACTAATTACAAATAGGGATACTAATGCTTTAAAAATATTAGCTATTGATACCTTCGGTAATGTTATTAGTTCTGTAAATATAGTTTCTACTAAAGGATTTGGATATACTTGGGCGACAATGAATAATAACAAAACTGAATATAATGTTTTTACCCTATACAAAGATGCACCAAAGCGTTATGTTGCAAAATACTCATTAACTGGTCATTTGTTAAAAGATACGGTATTAATAGATACACTTTTTACTAAATATGAATTTTTGTATATAAACAAAAACTACTATTTACTTGCAAAGCAAAACTACTTAAATTTAGTTGACTCAAATTTTAAGATTATTTGGAAAAAGACTATTTCAAAAGAACTGACTAATTCAGGTTTTAATTATAATGGTGTATTAAATATTTTTGATAGTAGTTTAGTTATTTTAGGAGCAGAGAGTTCATCAAATGGAAATGGAAATCTTGGTCTTCGCTGGTTTATAAAAAAAGTAAACTTAATTAATTTCATTTCCAATATTCAAATATTAAGTGCAAATTCAATCAATACCCAAGGAGGATTATTACAGCTTACTGCTGCCATATTACCAACCAACGCAGCCAACAAAAACATAATTTGGAGCATAAGCGATACCAACTTAGCTACCATAACCCAAACAGGCTTGGTAACTGCCAAGGCA
>JBGSBN010000288.1:0-3512 GCA_041730515.1 Methylacidiphilales bacterium
TAACCGAAAAATTATCAATTCAGTTTCGGTTGATGAAGTGTTGGATAAATTATTTATCAAAATTTTAAATACCGATGGATTTGCTTCAGGAAATGAAAGTTTAACCGTTCAATTTCTAGGTAACCAATTGTTTGATGTTTCGCTGGTAGATATACAAGGAAAAACCATTTACAGTGCTGCCAATCAACGCAATAATGCCACTGTAAGTTCAAGTGGTTTAAATAAAGGTTTGTATATTTTGAACATTACACTTGGAAGCAAAGTATTTAATTATAAAGTGATAAAATTTTAATTATAAATAACGTGAGTAAAACGGTTTTAATTACAGGAGTTACTAAAGGAATTGGCAAGGCATTAGCCGAACTTTTTGCCGAAGAAGGATTTAATATAGCAGGTTGCGCTCGCAACGAAAAAGAACTAAACGAGTTTAAAGCAGAACTATGGAATAAATACGAAAATCAACGCTTTTTATTTGCCTCGGTTGATGTAAGCGATAAAGTAGCTGTGCAAGCATTTGCAAGCGATGTACTTGCCGAATTTGAAAGAATTGATATATTAATAAATAATGCTGGAGTGTTTATTCCGGGCACTATTTTAGGCGAAGATGATGGTTCGTTTGAAAAGCAAGTAAATACTAATTTGGCCAGTGCCTACCACTTAACCCGCGAGATAGTGCCAAGTATGAAAAATAGAAAATATGGCTATGTGTTTAATATTTGCAGTACTGCAAGTATCAAAGCTTATCCTAATGGTGGAAGTTATTGCATAAGTAAATATGCCATGCTTGGTATGACCAAAGTTTTGCGTGAGGAATTAAAAGAGCATAATGTTAAAGTTACTGCGGTTATGCCTGGTGCTACCCTAACCGATAGTTGGAAGGGAACAGATTTACCTGAGACCAGATTTATAAAACCACAAGATGTGGCCGAAACTATTTGGGGTGTTTTTTGCCTTTCAGGCAATACGGTTGTGGAAGAAATAGTTATACGTCCGCAGTTGGGTGATTTAGGATAAGCTAATTTATTTACAATTTTAAATATAATTTTTCAGCAGTTCTGTTAACCATTTCAGCGAGATATCATACTATTTTGATTTACAAATTAGGTCAATGGTTCCGACAATTGGCGGGATTAGATGGTATTTTATCCCGCCATCAAATATATTTGTCTGCATTATGTGTCAAGTATAATTTCCATGTAACTAAGTATTTTTGTTTTATCAATTTTTTAATGGCCAAAATATGGAGTTTTAGAATGCTAAACGCTGTCGGTTTTTTGTGAAAATTTTCCTTCCATTTCTTACGGTAAAATGACAAATCTTTAATATTTACAAAAACTCACAACATTTGTCAGTTTTTTTTATGACAAAAATAGAGTTTAAGATTTTTTTCAATAATTCTTTTAAAAATGTTTCCGCACTTTATAATATAATTAAAAAATTATAATCAATTTTATTCGTTTAAACGCAAATTATTCCGATTAAATACAATTTATACCGCTTAACTTTTTTGATTATAATTCCTTAATGTACTTTCATTATTAAGTTTTTTTTCAGAAATATGCAGTATAAGAATTAATCATATTGAATAAACGTTTACAAACATTCATTTTATACGTACTAATTGTCAGTGTTATTAATGGGGCATTTTTTAATAGAATTGGCTCCAGAATAGCCGAAAGGCCTTATTTTACATTGATTTTTAACACAATTTCATCAGTATTTTTTAAAATACAGTTGGATGATGTAGATGCTTTGCTTTATTCAAAACGAACGGTTCCAAATAATTTACCTCCAAGCCATTCCATAAATTTTGTAAAAGACTATACTAGTTTTTATAATAGTTTGTTTTTAAAACATCAATTTGCTGATACCAACATCGAAAAATCAAAAATTGTATTTTATTTTAAAAATGCCGCTTTAAGCGATGCTTTTAAAGTTTTATTGATTAAACCTCCCTGTTGTTTGTCTAGTTTCTAAAGTTCTTTCGGTCAAGTTCATTGGAATTCAATGCTTGATATTTTTCTTTTAAATAAATAAAAAATTACATGGCAAATAAATTTACCAAACATTTAATCAAAGCTTGTTTATTGATTGTTTCAATAATGTATTTAAATAATACAAAAGCACAAATTTCATTAACAAGTAGCGCAGGAAGTATTACTTCGGCTTCTTACACTACTTTAAAAACAGCATTCGACTCTATCAATTCAGGAGCGCATCAAGGAGCAATTTTGTTAACAATTAATGGTACTAGTACTGAAACTGCAAGTGCTGTTTTAAACGCAAGTGGTGCAGGTTTAGCAAGCTTTAGTTCAATAAGTTTAACTCCCACAGGAGGTGTTGCAAGTACCATAACTGGATCTATAGCAGGGCATTTAATTGATTTAAATGGCGCAAGAAATGTTACTATTAACGGATTAAATACTGGTGGTAATTCACTTACCATTAGCAATACAAATATAGGAGCTTCTAGCTGTATTCGTTTTATAAATGATGCATCTGTAAATACGATTACTAATTGCACCATTACAGGTTATACCACATCATTTGGGAACGTGTTTTTTTCTACTGGAAACATAAATGGTAACGATAGTAACACCATTAGCAATAATAATATTGGTGTGGCGGGAAGCAACTTTCCTATTAGTGGTATTTACTCTTTGGGTACAAGTGCACTCATTGAAAACAATGCGAATATAGTAACTGGCAACAATATTTTTGATTTCTTTAGTGCTGCTTTGGTTACCAATGGTATCAATGTGAACAGTGGTAATTCTAATTGGACTATAAGCAACAATAAGCTTTATCAAACAGCTACTAGAACATATACCACAGCAAATGTTCATAATGGTATTTTTGTTAGTTCAGGTGCTGGTTATACCATTACTGGTAATAATATTGGTTATGCAAATTCTTTAGGTACAGGAATTTATACTATGGCAGGTACTATTGCAACAAGGTTTGTTGGTATTAACTTGGCAGTAGGAACAACAGTAGTAACATCTATACAAGGAAATACAGTTGCTGCTATTAGCATGGCCACCTCTAGTGCTGCCTCAACAGCAAATGGTATCTTATGCGGCATTAACATGAGTAGTGGTAATGTAAATGTTGGTACAGTAACAGGAAATACAATAGGTGCTAATACAGGTATTAATAGTATTGTGGCAACTTCTACTACCACTGGCGGATTGGTTGTAGGTATTAATAGTAGTTCTACCGGTGCCATTTCTATACAAAATAATACAATTGGGTCGTTAAGTTCAAGTGGAATAACCGCTACTATTGCTGGTAGTATTACAGGAGTGAATATTTCTGGGGTTGCTACAAGCATAAACATTTCAAGCAATACTATAGGTAATGCTACATCCAATAATATGCGTGGTGGAACATCTGGGTTAACTACTGGAAGTTCACTCGTATCTGGTATTAACCTACCCTCCACACCGACAGTGGCCAATATCACCAACAATACCATTCAAAACCTTTCTTCGTTTGGAACAGGTACCACG
>JBGSBN010000289.1:0-3485 GCA_041730515.1 Methylacidiphilales bacterium
AAGTTATACAGGTGCCAATGCAGAAATTATTGAATCGCAAATTACAGAGCCATTAGAAAAATCAATTAATGGAATTGCGGGCATTCGTTCTATTTCGTCTGCCAGTAATTTAGGAACCAGTAATATTACTGTGGAGTTTAACTTAGATGCCAATTTAGAAGAAGCAGCCAACGATGTACGCGATAAAGTTTCGCAAGCCGTTAGGCAATTGCCGCAAGACATTGATGCCCCTCCTGTGGTAAGTAAAGCCGATGCAAACTCAGATGCTATTTTGGGTATGACTATTCAAAGCGATAATAAAAACCAATTGCAGGTAAGCGATTATGCTGAAAATGTATTGTTAGAAAAACTACAAACCATTCCCGGAGTTAGTACTATTCAAATTTGGGGACAAAAACGTTATGCCATGCGTTTGTGGCTAAATCCTGCTAAACTTTCGGCTTTAGGAATTACTGTTTTAGATGTAAAACAAGCATTAGACAGAGAAAACGTAGAACTTCCAGGTGGTAAAATTGAAGGAAACACCACAGAGTTAACTGTAAAAACGGTTGGTAAATTTACCAATGAAGAACAGTTCAATAATTTAATTATTAAAGCCGATGATACCAAAACCATCAAATTAAAAGATGTTGGTTACGCAGTTATAGGAGCAGAAAATGAAGAGACTATTTTAAAAGAATCGGGTACCCCTATGATTGGTTTGGGAATTGTACCTCAGCCAGGTGCTAATTATATTGAAATAGCCGATGAGTTTTACAAACGTTTTGAGCAAATAAAAAAAGAAGTTCCCAAAGATTTTAAACTGAATATATCTATTGATAATACTAAGTTTATCAAAACATCTATTACCGAGGTAAAAGAAACTTTATTAATAGCTTTTATATTAGTTGTATTAATTATTTTCTTGTTTTTTAGAGATTGGTTAATTGCTTTTAGGCCATTAATTGATATTCCAGTTTCACTTATTGGTGCATTTTTTATTATGTACTTGGCGGGTTTTTCTATCAATATTTTAACCTTATTAGCAATTGTGTTAGCTACAGGATTAGTGGTAGATGATGGAATTGTGGTAACAGAAAATATTTTCAAGAAAATAGAAGAGGGTCTTTCGCCTCGCGAGGCAGCTATTAAAGGTTCTAACGAAATATTTTTTGCTGTAGTTTCAACTTCCATTACGTTGGCAGTGGTTTTTTTACCCATTATTTTCTTACAAGGTTTTGTGGGCAGGTTATTCCGCGAGTTTGGGGTGGTGGTAGCAGGTGCAGTGTTAATTTCTGCATTTGTTTCGCTTTCATTAACGCCTATGTTAAATGTATTTTTAACTAGAAAAGACCATAAAAAACGCAGTAATTTCTATATCAAAACTGAACCATTTTTTGAAGGATTGAACAATGCTTATAAAAAATCGTTAGATGCTTTTTTTGAACGTAAATGGTTGGCATTGGTAGTTATTTTGGTTTCATTTGGCTTAATATTTTTAATTGGAAATACCATCCAAAGTGAGTTAGCTCCCCTTGATGATAGAAGTGTAATGCGCATAAGTTCAACTGCTCCCGAAGGTGCATCGTACGAGTTTATGGATAATTACCAAGATAAAATTACTCAACTGATTTTAGATTCAGTTCCTGAAAAGAAAATTATTATCTCGGTTACAGCACCAGGTTTTGTGGGAAGTGGAGCGGTAAATACTGGTTTTAACAGAATTATATTAAACGACCCAGATGAACGCAAACGTTCGCAACAGCAAATAGCTGATATGCTTACGCGAAATTTAAAGAATTATCCTGATGCTAAATCATTTGTAATTCAAGATCAAACCATTAATGGTTCAGGCGGTTCGCGTGCTGGTTTACCTGTTCAATTCATATTACAAAACCAAGATTTTAGTAAAATTCAACAATACTTGCCGAAGTTTATAGAAGCAGTTTCGGCTAATAAAACTTTCCAAGGGTTTGATGTAAATTTAAAGTTCAATAAACCCGAATTGGTTATTACGATTGATAGAGATAAAGCTAAAAGTTTGGGTGTTTCGGTTCAAAGTGTAGCGCAAACATTGCAATTGGCATACAGTGGTTTGCGTTATGGATATTATACGCAACAAGGAAAACAGTATCAGGTTATTGGCCAAATGGATAGAGAAAACCGTGATGAACCTTTGGATTTAAAATCGCTTTACGTTAAAAACGATGCTGGTAAAATGATTCAATTGGATAACGTGGTACAAATTACGGAACAAAGCAGTCCACCTCAATTGTATCATTACAATCGTTACAAAGCAGCTACTGTTTCTGCAGGTTTAGCTCCCGGAAAAACCATTGGTGATGGGATAAAGGAAATGGAAAAAATTTCTAAAAAGGTGTTAGACGAATCGTTTACTACCGATTTGGCTGGTCCTTCTCGCGATTTTTCTGAAAGTTCATCAAATACCACATTTGCATTTTTATTGGCTTTGGTATTGGTTTATTTGGTATTAGCAGCTCAGTTCGAAAGTTTTATTGATCCTTTAATTATTATGATTACTGTGCCAATGGCTTTGGCTGGAGCATTAATTTCATTGTGGTATTTTAACCAAACCATCAATATTTTCAGTCAAATTGGAATCATTGTTTTAATAGGTTTGGTTACTAAAAATGGAATTTTGATTGTAGAATTTGCTAACCATCAAAAAGAAAGTGGTTTGCAAACCATTGAAGCTGTTAAACTTGCAGCAGTACAGCGTTTACGCCCCATTATGATGACCAGTTTGGCTACCATTTTAGGAGCTTTGCCAATTGCTTTAGCTTTAGGAGCTGGCGCAAAAAGTAGAACAGCTATGGGTATTGTAATTATAGGTGGTTTGTTGTTCTCAGGATTTTTAACTTTATACGTAATTCCTGTTATGTACAGTTATATTTCTCGTAATAAAAAATCAAAAACCGAAGTAGAATCAACCGAAGAAATTTCGGCTTAATTAAAAATGAAATTCATGTTGTTAAATAAATTGTTTTCAAATAAAATAGTTGCCGTTTTTGTTTTAAGTTTCGCATCTATTGGAGCAAAAGCCCAGCAAATACTCACTTTAAACGAAGCCTTAAAATTGGCATTGGCCAATAATTATTCCATTCAATTGGCTAAAAACGAAGCAGAAATTGCACAAAATAGTAATTATGCGGGTGCGGCTGGCATTTTGCCAACTGTTGCAGCTACTGCAAGCCAAGATAATGTGGTAAATAATACCCAACAAAAGTTTTTAAATGGAACTGAAAACAATAAAGATGGTGCTAAATCTAATCAGTTAAATGCGGGTGTAGAATTGGGTTGGACCATTTTTGATGGTTTAAAAATGTTTGCTACTAAAAACAAGTTGAATCAATTACAAGCCATTGGCGAATTAAGAATGCGTGCTCAAATAGAGCAAAATTTTAGCCGTATTATTCGTGCTTATTTCGATATTGTTCAAAATAAAAAACAATTAAATGCTTTGCAACAAAGTGTAACTATTTCAA
>JBGSBN010000290.1:0-3485 GCA_041730515.1 Methylacidiphilales bacterium
TGGCGGAACGCTTTCTTCAATAAACTTAAGAAAATCAACTTGAAAATTATCTATTGGAATATAAGGAATCAAATTCAAAATAAACAAAGCAAATGGAAATAAAGCCATAAAAAAACTAAATGCAATTGCTCCAGCTCTGTAAGAAAGTGCACCTTCTGCAATTCCGACAATATACATTTCTAGCAATTCATAAAGTGAGATACCATTTAGCCAGGGTAAATTTATCTTTTGCAAAAAGTGCATTAGGTTCTTTAAAACAGGAATCTTTTCTATTTGAATTTCTATTTCTTTGCTCATAATCTAGGAAAGTCTGATTTCTAAAATGCTTTTAAACTCAAATCCATGTTATAAACGGAATGCGTCAAAGCACCGGAGGAAATAAAATTTACGCCACAATCGGCGTACTTTCGGATGGTTGTTTCATTGATATTGCCAGAAGATTCTGTAAAACACTTATTTCCAATTAATTCGACTGCTTTCCTAGTATCTTCGAAATTAAAATTATCAATCAAAATTCTATAAACACCCTCGTTTTGTAAAATTTCTTTTATTTCATCGAGTGTCCTTGCTTCGACAATTATTTTTAAATCTAAATTGTTTACTTTCAAATAGTCTTTTGTTTTTTGAATGGCATTGGTAATTCCGCCAGCAAAATCGTTGTGGTTGTCTTTCAGCATGATCATGTCATACAATGCAAAACGGTGGTTTTCGCCACCACCAATTTTTACTGCCCATTTTTCTGGTGCTCTATAACCTGGCGTAGTTTTGCGCGTGTCTAAAATTTGTGTTTTTGTACCTTTTAACAATTTAACATATCCATTTGTTTTTGTTGCTATAGCGCTCATTCTTTGCATACTGTTTAAAACCACTCGTTCTGCTTTTAGAATTGATTGCGAACTACCTTCAACATGAAAAACTACATCTCCATAATTTACGTTAGCTCCATCTTCGATAAAAGTCTCTATTTTCAGATTAGTATCAACATAATTAAAGATCATTTTAGCAAATTCAACACCTGCAATAATACCATTTTCCTTCACTAATAACTTTGCTTTTCCTTTTGCTGAAGAAGGAATGCAAGCCAATGAACTAAAATCTCCATCGCCAACATCTTCACGGATAGCGTTTTCTATAATTAGTTGTAATTCTTTTTGAAATTGAATGTCCGTAATCATTATCGTCATTTTATGGAGGGCTAAAATACAAAAAAGGATTTCTAAAAATATATTAAAAAAGTTATTCGATAGAAAAAAATATTTTTAGTAGTCAACTAAAATTAAATTATAAAATAAACGTAATATTGTAAGATAATCTTATGAAAATGATGAAAACCCTATTTTATATTGCCATTGGTGGTGCTATTGGCAGTGTTTTACGCTATTTGACTTCCGTTTTGGTCAATAAGTATTGGTCAACAAGTTTTCCTTTGGCTACTTTTCTAACCAATGTGGTAGGATGTTTTTTAATTGGTTTTTTGATTGGCATTCTAGAGAACAACCAATTGACTAATAGTAATTTAAAGTGGTTTTTAATAACTGGTTTTTGTGGTGGCTTTACCACTTTTTCTACTTTTGGATTAGAAAATATCAACTTATTTCAAAATCAAAATAGTGCAATTGCCTTTTTGTATATAGGTGCAAGTGTAATTGTTGGATTGGCTTCTGTTTGGTTAGGACTTTTTGTGACCAAATTTTAATGTGAACGGACAGCGGAAGCAGTTTCGTAAATGAGGTTCTCGATACATTTATTGCTTCGTTGCTCTACGCAATAAACACTCGAAGTGACGATATTGCTGGTTTCGTACATGAATTCTCGATGCTCCCGAAAGCTTTCGGGAGTATCGAGAAACTTAAATCAATGTTTTATTAAACGTCACTTCGAGTGATTTAGAACATTAATGCGACAGCTTTAATGTTGTAAATTGAATCGAGAAGCTTTTTGTTATTTGTTCTCGATACTCCCGATAGCTCTCGAGCGTCTCGAGAAACTTAAATCAATGTTTTATTAAACGTCACTTCGAGTGATTTAGAACATTAATGCGACAGCTTTAATATTGTAAATCGTATCGAGAAGCTTTTTGTTATTTGTTCTCTATGCTCCCGATAGCTCTCGAGCGTCTCGAGAAACTTAAATCAATGTTTTATTAAACGTCACTTCGAGTGATTTACAACATTAATGCGACAGCTTTAATATTGTAAATTGTATCGAGAAGCTTTTTGTTATTTGTTCTCGATACTCCCGATAGCTCTTGAGCGTCTCGAGAAACTTAAATTAATGTTGTATTAAAAGTCACTTCGAGCGATTTAGAACATTAATGCGACAGCTTTAATGTTTTAAATTGTATCGAGAAGCTTTTAGTTATTGTGTTCTCGATACATTTATTGCTCCGATGCTCTACGCAATAAACACTCGAACAGACGGTTACTCATCATATTATTAGATACCATAGATAACTACTGATACCGTGGCGATGCGTTGAGCAAAAACAATGCAAGAGATATTGTTCTAAGATTCATGTTCTACAGATTTACTCCTCGCCTATTTCCTTTTTGATCTTTATTATCAGTACCGTAACTAAGTAGTTGGCATGCCAAATATAGCTCTTTTATACGTTTTGTAAATACTACATAGTTACTATAAGGTTACTATAACCTTACTATAACCATACTGTAACCACCTTAAATATTAACTTAATTATACTATTTTTGTAATATTATAAAAGCAACTATTATGGCGAAGCAAACTGGAATTATAAAACTGGCAGGTACGATAGATGGATTGAATTTTTATTACTTGAACGGTAAACCTGTAGTGCGGAAAAGTGGTGGTGGTTTTAATGGAAAAGCGATAAAAACTAAGGCCTCTATGGTGAGGGTGCGGGAAAATAGTAGTGAGTTTGGCGCAAGTATGGTTGCTGTGAAGGCATTTAAGGTTAGCCTTGCTCCTTTTTTGACGCAATATAAAGATGGGCAATTGCACCAAAGATTGGCTGGTTTGTTTAGTGCTATTAAACGTTGTGATGTGGTTGGGGAACGTGGAAAACGCAATGTAAATAACGGATTAGCTACTGCTGAGGGTGTTGCGTTGTTGCAAAATTATGTTTTGACGGCTGGAAACAACTTGGCTGGTGTTTTGGCTAACCCCTACCATTTTGATTTTGCGACTGGTTTGCATTTGGAGAATTTTGATGGAAAGCCGATAAAATTTGCCAATGGCAGTGCGCATTTAAAAGTGGTTGCTGGGTTTTTGAAGTTTGATTTTGAAAGCCTTGCTTACCGGCTTGTGGTGAGTGATGCTGTTTATTTGGACAAAAGTAGTGTTGGTAGTTTTACGCTAAGCCCATTGGAACCTAATGTTGCTGCTGGCAAAGCGATTGGTGTTGTTTTTACGCAATTTGTGCAGGAAACCAACGGTGTTTATTACACTTTTAAACAAGTGACTGATGTGGGTTTGGAGGTTGTTTATGTGGGGTAATGATTATTTCT
>JBGSBN010000291.1:0-3466 GCA_041730515.1 Methylacidiphilales bacterium
TTTTTCCAGTTAGGATTTTACCTAGGAAAATTTGGTATTTTTTCTCTAATCCTGGGAAGAAACTGTGTTGGAAATCCTGTGTCCATTTGTAAATAAACTAATTGAGGAGCCGTTTGAGTTCCACAATTGATGTTAAAATAATTGCTATCGCGTTTGGTAAAACTAATATCATTACCAGTTGAAGTATTTTCAAAATAATGCAAATAACCATTATACCAACCCAAGATCATGTCTTTTTTACCATCAGCATTTAAGTCGCCAAAGGTTGGAATAACATTGGTAAGGTTTAACCTTACATCAGCTTGAATATTGGCAAAATTGGTATCTACCAAACTAAATACAGGATTGGTTTTATTACCAATATTTTTATATAAATACAGTTGGTCAAAATTATTTTGGGTACTTAAGTAATTTCCTTGTGTAGCAATTATTATATCTTGATCCTCATCATTATCAATATCTACAAAAACAGGTTTTGAATTTCCTCCTAAGTCAATCATGTCTTCTTGCAAAAAATTTTCTTTTACAAACTGAAAATTGGCCGGAACATTATTGCTTGCCGCCATATTTTTATAAAAATATATATTATTGGTATTTTTAACCACCGCAGGTTCATTGGTGGTTAAAACCATATCGGTTATTCCATCATTATCAAAATCGTTAAAATAAGGAGTAGGCCAAATAATATCTTTTGGAACATAAGTATTTCTAGGAAAAATAGTATCTTCTACTATAAATGAATCGAGGCCACTTTTAGCCATTTCTTTTCCATTTTTTACATGAATTAAAGTTGGAAAAAAACCATCTCCAAAAATAAAATCCTTGTCACCATCGGCATCTGTATCAAAAACAGCAAACGAGTTGCTTACATGCTTTGAGCCTTTAAATAAAACATCAGCAGGCAATCCAAAATTAAATCCATGAGTATTTAATTTATAATTAAAATGACCCCAACCAATAACTTTTAAAGCAAATGAAATAGAATCGCAATTATTATTTGGGCGTATATTTTGATACAAGTTAAAATAATTAGAAGAAGCTGGGGCATATAACACATCAATTTTACCATCATTGTTCATATCTTCAATTACACCAATATCAGTTGGTGTATATTCTAAACAATCTTCAAAACCTTCGATAAACACCGAAAAACAATTTACCTTTTGCTGAAATGAAAATTGATTTGGAGTAGTTGATGTATTTTGCAAATACCTAATTGAATTATTTTTTACAAACTCCCCAGGATTCAATACAAATTTTGATCCTGAGGCAGTAAAAATATCTTCTTTACCATCACAATTAAAATCGGCTATTTTTAACCATTGCGAAATATTTTTAAAGTACTTTTCGTAAACAGGCGCATAAACCCAACTATTATTTTGCCATAAATATGTAAAAACTTTATTACCTAATCCATCAAAAACTACTAAATCTTTAACACCATCATTATTCAAGTCCATTTTGTTGAATTGCGGTTTTTGAAGACCACCAACAAATGGCGATTTTAAAGTATCACTACTATTTTTCTTTAAAAACTTAGCACTGTTTGCTAACGAAAAATATACATTTTGACCACTACTTGTTAAGTTTATAAACAATAGTGAAGTAATAGCAAGTATGAATTTACGCATAAAATATGGTTATTTGTAAAATCAAATTTATATTTAATAATTTAAAGTACTTTCATAATTTTTTATTAAAATGGAGATAGCCAGTTTACATCAATTATTTTTGAATCACCAAACAATTTCCACAGACACAAGGAAAATAGCAAAAAACAGTTTGTTTTTTGCATTAAAAGGCGGAAATTTCAATGCCAATCAATTTGCCTGCCAAGCACTTGAATTAGGTGCTTCTTATGCCATAATAGATGAGGAACAGTATAAAATAAATGATCAATATATTTTGGTAAACGATGTGTTGAACACCTTACAAAAGTTAGCATCTTTTCATAGAAATACTTTAAAAATTCCAATTATAGCCATTGCGGGTAGCAATGGAAAAACAACAACTAAGGAATTAATTACTGCGGTATTGAAACAGAAGTTTAATGTTTTAGCTACTCCAGGTAATTTTAACAACCATATTGGTTTGCCTTTAACCATGTTACAAATTAACAAATCGCATAAAATAGCAGTAATTGAAATGGGTGCAAACCATGTGGGTGAGAACAAATTTTTGTGCGAAATAGCCAACCCAACCCATGGCATTGTTACCAATAATGGCAAAGACCATTTGGAAGGGTTTGGCAGCATGGAAGGTGTTGCAGAATCAAATTCAGAACTTTATTACTTTTTACTAAAAAACAATGGAGTAGCATTTGTAAATATGCATGACGAATGGTTGATGAGAATGTCAAGACAATTGGTAAATAAAATAACTTATTCTGCCAATTTTGAAAAAAAAATAAGTGCCGCTCATTTCTCCTGTTTTGCGCGAACCCTGCAGCCAACTATTAATTTTTACATGGAAGATTATCCTGAATCGGTTGAATCATGTTTAAGTGGAGATTATAATTTTGATAATATTACAGCAGCAGTGGCTATTGGTTCCTTTTTTGGGGTAAGTTTTAATGAAATGGCAGTGGGAATAGAAAACTATAAGCCAAGTAATAACAGATCAGAGGTAATAAAAAAGGCAGTAAATACAATTTATTTAGATGCTTATAACGCAAATCCTAGTAGCATGGAAGTATCAATTAAAAACTTTGCAGCCATGCCTTTTAATCATAAAGTATTAATACTTGGAGATATGTTTGAACTTGGAAAATATGCTGAAGAAGAACATCAAAACTTAGTTCATTTTTGTGAAAACCTAGGCTTAACTCAAGTATATTTATGTGGTAATTTATTCAAAAACACCAAAAATAATTATTTGTGTTTTGCAACTACCGAGGAATGTAAAGAGTATTTAACAGAAAATAAAGTAGTTAATTCAAATGTGTTTATGAAAGGTTCGAGGGGAATGAAATTGGAAACCTTAATGGAAGTTATTGATTAAAATTTTACAAGCCTAGCTTACTTTTTATATAAAAATACAAATCATCAAAAGGAAAATTAACACCTTTTATTACATCAATAGCATATCTGCGCTTAACTTCAAACATAACAATATGCACCAAAACAAAGGCTATTACAGCCATGGTCATAAACCTTTTGTTATGCAATAAATGCTTGTATGCTAAAATTTTATGTAACATACAATCAATAACTTTTTATATAAAAAAATGTTTTAATAACTAAAAAAGGCTGCCTTTGATAAAAGCAGCCTTTCAGTTTATTTAATATATTCGTTTCAGCTTAAATTCTTTTAAAGGAGTAATTACCAAAGGTACTTTTTCTATTAAAACAGAACTTGTATCTAATCCAAAGGCTTTGGCTTCTGATAAGCTTAACCTATCAAGTGTAAAATACAAATCCATAATCCATTGCTCATAAGCCGAAAGTTCATTTTCGTTTGAAAGATG
>JBGSBN010000292.1:0-3465 GCA_041730515.1 Methylacidiphilales bacterium
GTAAAATAGCTTGGAAACTTAGCATGAAATATCCAATGTTATTGTTAAATACGAGCAAAATTTTCTTCTTAATTTTACCTTTTTACTATATTATAACTTTCCCAATTAGTTATGTATTGAATTATTTAGATACCAATACCAAACATAGCACAGGAACAGGTTTGATTGTAAAAGCTTGGAAATAACAACTGATTTTTGATCTTTGATTTAGGATTTTTGATTTAGGGAAAATTCGAGTTTTGAGTTTCGGATTTCGAGTTTCGTATTTCCAGTTTCGGATTTCGAGCTTTGAATTTCGAGTTTCGGATTTCGAGTTTCGTATTTCCAGTTTTCATCAGAATTAGGATTTTTTACTTCAAATTTTCCCTCTTGTTTTTTATTAGAAATAAGTATTACCTTGCGCTTAGTGGAGCAACAAGTAACACCAAAAGAAAAAATATTAAAAAAAGTACGCCAAGCGCTTACTTTTAAAAGTAAAAATCAATTTACCAATATTGATTTAGACAGTAATATTTATGTGCAGCCAAGTAGCGATTTAAGCTTGTTAGAGGTTTTTGCTCAGCAATTTACTGCGCTTAGTGGTGAGTTTGTATATTGTAGTAACCAATTTGATTTTTTAGATAAATTAATTACACTTTTGGAACAACGAAAATGGAAACATTTTTTCTGTTGGGAACATCAATTACAAGATACACTTAAGGATACAGGTATTAATTTTAGCCATAAAAAGGAACAATTAGAAAAAGTGCAAGCAGCTATTACCACTTGCGAAGCCTTAATTGCTAGAACAGGAACTATATTGGTTAGTTCCACTGCCAATAGCCGCACTTTAACCATTTGGCCTCCCGTTCATATTGTGGTAGCCAAACGTTCTCAATTGGTTATGGAAACCAAAGATGGCATGCAGTTGGTAAAAAACAGATACGGCAAAAACATTCCCTCACTTTTAAGTTATATAACAGGCCCAAGTCGATCAAATAACATTGAAAACACATTGGTAGTTGGCGCACATGGGCCAATGGAAGTTTTTGTTTTTATTGTTGACGATATTTCAAGAGATAGATAGTGCAAAAAAAAACATACTTTGTTTCCGATTTTCATTTAGGCATTCCTAGTTTCGAAGATAGTGCAATACGCGAAAAACGTATTGTTTCTTTTTTAAACAGCATAAAACCACAATGTAATGAACTTTACATAGTTGGCGATATTTTTGATTTTTGGTTTGAGTATAAAACTGTAGTTCCAAAAGGTTTTGTGAGGCTTTTAGCAAAATTGGCCGAATTTGTAGAAGATGGAATTCCTGTTCATATTTTTCATGGCAACCACGATTTATGGCAATTTGGTTATTTAGAAAAAGAAATTGGCTGTAAAGTATATGCCAAACCAATTATTAAAACCATTGCTGGCAAAAAACTATACATTGGTCATGGCGATGGATTAGGACCTAAACAACGCAAATTCAAGTTTATACTTTCGGTTTACAGAAATTACTTTTTCCAGCGTTTATTTGCTTTTTTTCACCCTAATATTGGCATTGGTTTAGCTAATTATTTTAGTCAAAAAAGTAAAGAAGAAACTTACAGCGACAACCATGCATTTTATGGCGAAAACGAATTTTTAATTCAACATGCGCGTAATTTTTTACAACACGAACACATTGATTATTTTATTTTTGGACATAGGCATTTACCAATGATTTATAAGTTAAATAATCAATCAAACTATATAAACTTAGGCGATTGGATTGAATACAATACTTACTTTGCAATAGATGAAAACGGTGCTGAACTTAAAAGTTATACTGATGAAACGGCTAACTATATTTATAAAAAATAGCATTTAAAAAAATGCGAAATATAAAATTCGAAATTCGAAATAAATCGTCATTGCGAGGCACGAAGCAATCTCTCTTTATGAATGGCTTAAGATTGCCACGCTTCGCTCGCAATGACGTTACATTCAAAATTCTTTTTGCTTTATCATTCATCCTTTTTTCTACTTATAGCAACGCACAAACCTTGCTCGATAGTTCAAAATTAGTTTCTGAATTTACCGTAAATGCCAAATTTGTTCAAGCTGACGAATTGGGGAATTTATATATTGTAACACCTAGCAATCAATTATATAAATACAATACTTTGGGTAAAGTATTGGCCACTTTAAACTTTAATTACAATGGAAATATTAGCAGTGTGGATGCCACTAATCCAATGGAAATTTATGTATTTTACAAAGAACTAAATCGTGTGTTGTTTTTAGATAATAACTTAGCCTACCGAGGTGAATTAGATTTGACCAAACAAAACATTACTCAGGCCTCAGCCATTGCGCGCAGTTACGATAATGGTATTTGGATTTTTGATTTGGGCGATTTGCAATTAAAAAAAATGAGTAAAGAAGGAACTGTTACACAATCGAGCGGTAATATTAGGCAGATAATTAAAACAGATTTTATTCCAAATACTTTACTTGAAAACACCAAACAAGTTATGTTAGCTAACGACAGCATAGCCTTGCTTTTTGATGTATTTGCCTCCTACATAAAAACATTTAAATTTAGCAAAACAGTTTCTTTTCAACTTAATAACGATTATATACTACAAACTACTGATAATCAATTAAACGCAGTAGAGTTAAAAATTGGCATAAACCGACAAGTTTTACAACTTGAAAATAAAATAAAATGGTCGTACTTAAGTAAAGACCAAGTGTACATTTATAAAGAAAATAAAATTAGCATTTACAAAAAGTAATTGCCTTTCAGTGTTTAAAGGCTAAAAAGATTTATATTTGAGCCTCACATTAATTTATTGAAAAAAATATGAAAGTTGCTGTAGTAGGTGCCACAGGTTTAGTGGGTTCTGTTATGTTAAAAGTATTAACCGAGAAAAATTTCCCGGTATCTGAGTTTATTCCAGTTGCTTCTGATAAATCGGCAGGTAAAAAGATACTTTTTAAGGATAAGGAATACACTTTACATACTATGCAACAAGCTATAGATTCCAAACCAGATGTAGCTTTATTTTCCGCAGGTGGTAGTGTTTCATTAGAATGGGCTCCAAAATTTGCCGAAGTTGGTTGTTTTGTTATTGATAATTCATCGGCTTGGCGCATGGATGAAACCAAAAAATTAGTGGTTCCAGAAGTAAATGCGCATGTATTAACAAGCAACGATAAAATTATAGCTAATCCCAATTGTTCAACTATTCAAATGGTGTTGGTGCTAAATCCATTACATGCCAAATATAAAATTAAGCGTGTGGTAGTTTCTACATACCAATCGGTTACAGGTACAGGAGTAAAAGCGGTGAAGCAAATGGAAAATGAACGCAATGGCATAGTTGGCGAAATGGCTTACAAATATCAAATTGATAAAAATGCCATTCCACAAATAGATGTTTTTTTAGAAAATGGATACACCAAAGAAGAAATGAAAATGGTGAAAGAAACTAAAAAAATTATGGG
>JBGSBN010000293.1:0-3448 GCA_041730515.1 Methylacidiphilales bacterium
AGATAAGGCAACTCCGAAACCAACTGTAACTCAAAACATGTTCAATACTGAATTTGAAACTAACATTGCTTATTCTATTCCAAGCGATAATCAAAACCACCAAGTAGATTTAACCAGTTTTGCGCAAAGTGCTATTTATGGTTATTCAGTAGTTCCAAAACTGAACAAAGAAGTGTTTGTAACTGCCCAAGTTTTGGCAAATGATTTAATCAATCAAATTAGTGGTGAAGCCAATGTGTATTACGATGGAACTTTTACAGGAAAAACTTTTATAACTCCAACTGCAAACGATACTTTACTGCTAACATTAGGTAAAGACAAACGCATTCAGGTAGAAAGAAAAAAACTAAAAGAGTTTTGCTCTAATTCGTTTTTTGGAGGTTCTAAAACCGAAAGTATAACATGGGAAATTACCATTAAAAATACCCGCAAAGAAGCTATTACTTTAACCATTGAAGATCAAATTCCGGTAAGTACCGATAAAGAAATTGAAGTAAAACTAACCGACAAAGGAAATGCTACTTTAGAGGAAGCTACAGGCAAGTTAACTTGGAAACTAGATTTAGCTCCAGAAAAAAGCCAAATAATCAAATTTAGCTTTGAGGTAAAACACCCAAAAGACAAGCAATTGACAGGATATTAATTAATCGTCAAAAAAACCGACTAGAAACTATAAAGATTATTTATTTTAAATCAATAATAGTTGCTAGTCAATTTAAATTACCAAGTCAGGCAAATTTTCATTTATTTAAGGCTATTTCCTAGGTAAATGATATTATATTATTTTAGTAAACAACTGATAATCAGTGTTAAATTAAATACTTCTTTTCAATTACATTCCTGTGGTGAATTTCGTGTCCTAAAAGCATATAGGCAATGCTACGTGGACTTGCAGCATTATTATTGGCTATTCCCATATTATCCCATGCCTTGGTTGGTAAAGATTTTAAAAGTTCAACTGTATCGCCTCTAACCATTGAAAACTCTCTAACCATATCCATAATATTGCGCCTGTCGGCCATGCTAGTTTCTACAAAAATATTTTGATCGAAGCCTGCCAAAGGAATTGCTGGATTTCGTGATATGGATAAAATGCGGTATTGAAAAACTCGCTCGCAATCAATAATATGCTGAAAAACTTCCTTAACAGTCCATTTATTTGCTTCGTATTTATACAATAAAGTCTGTTCGTCTAAGCTGGTCAATACATCAATGGTATCCATGCTTTCTTTATACAATTCAGTGTACAAGTCATCGGTTTTTACAAGGTGAACATACTGAGCAATGTAAACAGGAAATAACGATAAGTCAGGTTTTGAAATATTCATAAAGTTAAAATTTTAAGGTTCAAAACTAAGTTTAATTTACTTAATGTAACAGTTCCAAATTTGAAAATTTAGATTCACCATTTAAAAATAACGATCAAAACAGATGGTATTGCATAAAAATATTAAACTAAATGCAAAAAACATTTTGTTGTTCAATTAATTACAATTATTATTGCGGGCTTTTTTAAGCGAAAGGAGATCAAATAAATTGACAAAAAACACAAAAAACACAACAAACTTGCCAGATTTTGACTGGGAAATGGACAATGCTGGTTTTGGTGATTACAACCAAAACGAACGTGAGCAAATGGCTGCTGCTTATGAAAAAACTCTTTCAGCCATCACAGAAAAAGAAATTGTAAAAGGTACAGTAGTAGGTTTTACAGACAAAGAAGTAGTATTAAACATTGGATTTAAATCTGACGGTTTAGTAGCTAGAACAGAATTCAGAGATTTACCAGATTTAAAAGTTGGTGATGAAGTTGAAGTTTTGTTAGAAACAAAAGAAGATGCTTTGGGTCAATTAATTTTGAGTCGTAAAAAAGCAGTAAGTGAGCGCGCATGGGATAATATCATGAAAGCACACGAAAATGACGAAATTGTTAATGGTTACGTAAAAACTCGTACCAAAGGCGGTTTAGTAGTAGAGGTTTTAGGTATGGATACTTTCTTACCTGGTTCTCAAATTGATACTAAACCAATAAAAGATTATGATGTTTATGTAGGACAAACAATGCCATTTAAAGTGGTTAAAGTTAACTCTATTTTCAAAAATGTAGTTATCTCACATAAAGTATTAATCGAAGAAGATATTGAAGCACAAAAATCTGACATTTTATCTAGATTAGAAAAAGGCCAAGTATTAGAAGGTACTGTTAAAAACATGACTTCATTTGGTGTGTTTATTGATTTAGGTGGTGTTGATGGTTTATTACATATCACTGATATTTCTTGGGGCCGTGTAAATCATCCTGAAGAAGTATTACAATTAGATCAAAAAATTAACGTAGTAGTTGTTGATTTTGATGATGAGAAAAAACGTATTTCATTAGGATTAAAACAATTACAAGCACATCCTTGGGATAGATTAAATACTGAATTAGTAGTAGGTGGTAAAGTTACAGGTAAAATTGTAAACATAGCTGATTACGGTGCTTTCTTAGAAATTGCTCCTGGTGTTGAAGGTTTAATTCACGTAAGTGAAATGAGCTGGAGCCAACATTTACGTAACCCATCTGACTTTATGAAGATTGGTGACGAAATGGAAGCAGTTATTTTAACTCTTGAAAAAGAAGAGCGTAAAATGAGCTTAGGCATTAAACAATTAAAAACTGATCCTTGGGTTGATATTGCTAACAAATACCCTGTTGGTAGTAAACACAAAGGTATCGTTCGTAATATGACTAACTACGGTTTATTCGTTGAGTTAGAAGAAGGTGTTGATGGTTTAGTTCACGTAAGTGATTTAAGCTGGACTAAAAAAATCAAACATCCAAACGAGTTTGTGAAAAAAGACCAAGAATTAGACGTATTGGTATTAGAAGTTGATAACGAAAATCATCGTTTAAGCTTAGGCCACAAACAGTTAGATGAAAATCCTTGGGATGCATTCGAAACTTTATTTGCTTTAGGTTCAGTTCATGAAGGTACTATTTTAAAAGTTGAAGAGAAAAGCGCTACCATTGCTTTACCTTACGGTGTAGAAGGTTACGCTCCAATTAAACAACTTTACAAAGAAGACAAGAAAACTGCTAAAGAAGACGAAGTATTACAATTCCGTGTTACTGAGTTTAACAAAGAAAACAAACGTATCGTTTTATCACACACTGCCGTTTGGAAAAACGATGTAGAAGTGAAACAGGTTTACGAAAGAAAATCGAAAAACGAAGAAAAAGAAAAAGCTACTAAAGCAGCTAAGAAAAATAACGATAGCAACGAAAAATCAACGTTTGCTGACGTAGAAGGTTTAGCAGCTTTAAAAGAACAATTAGAAAATAAATAGTCTGATTGTAGCTTTTAGCTAATATTTAGAAGGCTGTCTTGCAAAAGACAGCCTTTTTTGTTACATAATAAATGATTACTACTTATTAGCTAACCCATTATCAGTAGAGTAAGTGAAA
>JBGSBN010000294.1:0-3438 GCA_041730515.1 Methylacidiphilales bacterium
TCTTCATGAATCAGCTCTCCGCCATTATCCGTAATTAATTTACGGTATTTGGCTACAGCGTCTTTCAGCTGTTCTTCAGAGAGTACGGGTGTGAAAATAATCACAGACTCATAGTTGTTAAGGACAACACTCTCTTCTTTAATTTTTGTTGTTTTGGTTGCCATTTTAAACTGTTATTTTTAAAAATTTTGGGCTGCGAAAATAGAAATTTTATTTAGTAATGCAAACCTTTATTCAAAAAAAAGTATTTTTTGTGGCCTTTTAACCATTTTTACAATACTAAGAATGAAGCAAATCTACCTACAATCGTATAATTTTCTATATTTGAACACTGCAATTTAAAAATATGAATTCGATACAAGATAAAATAAAGGCTTTTGAGCGTACTTTACAAATTATGGATGATTTGAGAGCCAAATGCCCTTGGGATAAAAAACAAACTTTAGAAAGTTTACGCCATTTAACCATTGAAGAAACTTACGAATTAAGTGAAGCTATATTAAACAATGATTTGCCCGAACTAAAAAAAGAATTAGGCGATGTATTGCTACATATTATTTTTTACGCCAAAATAGCTAGCGAAACCAATCATTTTGATATTGCTGATGTGTTAAACACCTTATGCGATAAATTAATTGTTCGCCACCCACATATTTATGGCGATGTAAAAGCTGAAACTGAAGAACAAGTAAAAGAAAATTGGGAGCAAATTAAATTGAAAGAGGGGAATAAATCGGTATTAAGTGGCGTAAGTAATGGCATACCTAGTTTGGTTAAGGCCTACCGTATACAAGAAAAAGCTGCGCAAGTAGGGTTTGATTGGGAAACTGCCGACCAAGTTTGGGGTAAAATTACCGAAGAGTTAGAAGAGTTTAAAGTTGAATTGGCAAAGCCAAATAATAAAGAAAAAACCGAAAAAGAATTTGGCGATTTACTTTTTGCTTTGGTAAACTTAGCTCGAAAAAATGGCATAAACCCCGATGATGCTTTGGAATACACCAATAAAAAATTCAGAAATAGGTTTATGTATATTGAAGAGAAAGCCCAACAGCTTAATAAAAACATGATTGACATGAGCCTAGAAGAAATGGATGCCATTTGGAACGAAAGTAAATCAACATTTAAGTAGCCTTATTATTATAAAAACCCTTTTAATTGCAGACTATTGCACAATGTCATTAGTTGAGGGTTTTTAAATCGAAAATATTTTTTAGTTACGGTTCTCGTCCGATAGCTATCGGACGAGAAAGTGTAAATGGGTGTAATTATTTCTTAAATTAATTACAATGCGCCTGAGCCTGCAATTTCCTAAAATATTTTCCCAGGATTTAAAATCATATTGGGATCAAAAGCTAGTTTTATTTGGCGCATCAGGTTTAAATGATTTTCACTAAACATAATGGGCATGAACTTTTTTTGTACATAACCAATACCATGTTCGCCACTGATGGTTCCTCCTAGTTTTTTACAAAGCTCAAATATTTCGACAATGCCGGGCGTAATATTATTATTCCAATATTCATCGCTTAGGTCATCCTTTAAAATATTAACGTGCAAGTTTCCATCGCCTGCATGGCCATAACAAATGGTTCTAAATTGATACCTTACTCCTATTTCTTTAACACCTTTAAACAATAAGGGCAGTTCAGCTCTTGGCACCACAGTATCTTCTTCTTTATAAGTATTGTTATGTTTAGTTGCTTCGCCAATGCTTCTGCGCAATTTCCAGAAATATTCTTTCTGCTCTGAACTTTCGGCAAATAATACTTCATCGCATTCATGCGCGTAAAGTACATTACTAATGGCCTCGCACTCTAGCATCATGGTATCTAAATTATTACCATCTACTTCAATTAACAAATATGCTCCAATATGTGTCGGAATATCAAAATTAATATTAAGCAAAGCGGCCGAAAGTTTAAAACCATCAGGCTCTACAAACTCACAAACCGATGGATTACAACCTGCTCTAAATATGGCGCCAACTGCCTCACAAGCTTTTTCGGGCGAGCTAAACGGTGCTAACATTAGTAAAGTTTGAGTTGGGAAAGGAATTAATTTCAATACCATTTTGGTAATAACGCCTAAAGTACCTTCGCTACCAATCATTAAATGAGTTAGATTGTAGCCTGTTGAATATTTTAAAGTATTAGCCCCAGTCCAAATAATTTCGCCATTGGTTAAAACCACTTGAATGTTTAACACATAATCGCGCGTGGTGCCATATTTTAAAGCTCTTGGACCACCACTGCTATGAGCCAAATTTCCACCTAAAAAACAGCTTCCTTTGCTTGCAGGATCAGGAGGATAAAACAATCCTTTTTCTTTAACAGCTTGCTGAAAAGCTTCGTTAATTACGCCTGGTTCAACAGTAGCTTGAAAGTTACGCTCGTCAATAGCTATGATTTTATTAAAACGTTCCATAGCCAAAACCACTCCCCCATTTACTGCCAATGCACCACCACTCAAGCCTGTTCCTGCTCCGCGAGGTGTAACAATAATTTGTTGTTCATTGCAATATTTTAAAATAGCTGAAACCTCATTTTCGTTTGCAGGTTTTATTACCACATCGGGCATAAAACTTAAGTCTTCGGTATAATCGTGGGTATAATCTTGTTTATCATCGTTTTGAACCAAAACAAAATTTTTTCCTACTATACTTTCAAAATACTGAATATCTGTTGAGGTGATGGTTTTATATTGCATTTATTATTTGCTATGATTGTTAAATTGCTTGATTGTTGAATTGTTATTCCAATAAATCGGATTGTTTTATTGTTAATTGGTTGAAATGCTTATCGCTTATTGCTTATCGCTTATTGTAAATTGCCAATTGCCTATTGCTTATTGCCCATTGCTATTTAGTTACTTGTAAAATTCTAATAGGTGCTTTTGCCGGAACCAAACCTGCTTTTAAAATAATACGCTGACCTTGATCGCCATTGATAAAATTAACAAAATCATTTCCCAAACTCAAAGTTGCTTGCCTTCCAATAATGTAAATTTCTCTGCAAAATGGATATTGCCTTATGGCAACATTGGCCTGAATAGGTTTATAAGTTAAAGATTCGTAACTAATTTTACGCGGGATAATTTCAGCTACTTTTATGCGGTCTAAAAAGCCTTTCATTTTACTGTCGTCTTTATCGCTTATCCAGTTTAACCCAATTACACCAATGGCATCTTTATTTTTTTCTATATAATCAATTACTTCAGGATTTGAGTTAACCGCAAAACAATGTCTACCAACTTCTTTTCCATCTAACAATGAATCTTTAAAATATTGCGTAGCACCTTATGCAGGATTATCAAATACAACCTGAATTTTACCCATTTTGTTTTTAGGAAATACTTGGCTCCAATCGGTAGCCGTTCCATCCATTAATTGCTTAATTTGATTTACAGTAAATACTGTGTCAGGATTGGCTTTATTGGTAA
>JBGSBN010000295.1:0-3430 GCA_041730515.1 Methylacidiphilales bacterium
GGTATGATGCCATCTAGTTTCTTTTTTCATCAAGCAGCAGAAATTGGTTTAAACCCATCACAATTTTTAACTTATATCATCCGTACTTCGTTGGCTGAAAGAGCTTATTTGCAGCAAGTTCATTTTCATCATATTCAATTATTGAATCATTTGGATGCAAAAATTGCTAGTAATAAAAACCAAAAAAGCACTAAAAAACGTGTAGCGGTGTTTATGGGAGGTTATTCTACCGAGCGCCATATTTCGGTGGAGAGTGGAAGAAATATTTACGAGAAATTAGCTTCTTCGGCTAAATACCAGCCTTTTCCTGTTTTTGTAACGGGCAATGATAGCGCACATGAACTTTGGTTATTGCCAGTGAATGTGATGCTTAAAGACAATGCAGACGATATAAAAGAAAAATTGAGCAGTTATAAACGTCTGCCAATCATGGATAAAATTATTGGTGAATGCAAACCTATTATTGATAAATATAGCAATGCTGAAACTCAATTATTTGCTCCTAAAAAAATTGAATACAAAGATTTGAAAAAAATGGCCGATGCTGTGTTTATTGCCTTACACGGTCGTCCGGGCGAAGATGGAACAGTTCAAACTTATTTAAACAAACTAAAAATCCCTTACAATGGAAGTGGGGTTGAAAGTAGCAGAATAACCATTAATAAATATGATACCAACGAATTGCTTAAAAAGCATAAAATTCTAGTTGCAGAACATATATTGGTTCAGCAGAAAGAGTGGAAAAAAAATATTGATGAGGTTATTAAACAAGTAGAAACTATTGGTTATCCTTTAATTGCAAAACCAGCTGATGATGGCTGTAGCAGTGCTGTTAAAAAAATTAAAACTGGCCAAGATTTAATCAATTATGCTGATGGAGTTTTCAGACCTTTAGAAATAATGGAAGCTGAATTAGCTGAAAGATTGGGATTAAAACCCAAAGAAGAGTTTCCAATGAAAGCTTACTTTTTAGTAGAAAAATTTGTTGAGAAAGGAAATGCCAAACACTTCTTAGAAGTTACCGGAGGTTTAATTACTCATTTTAAAGGCAGTAAATTAACTTACGAAATGTTTGAGCCAAGCGAAACTTTGGCCGAAGGCGAAATATTATCGTTAGAGGAAAAGTTTTTAGCAGGACAAGGCCAAAACATTACACCAAGTAGGTTTAGCAAAAATGCAAAAGCGCAAGCCGAAATTAGCAAAAAAGTACAAGAGGTTTTAAAGAAAACGGCCAAAGTTTTAAATGTGGAAGGTTATTGCCGAATTGATGCTTTTGTGAGAATTTACGATAAAAATAGGGTAGAGGTTATCATTATTGAAATTAACTCATTACCAGGTATGACTCCGGCAACTGCTATTTTTCATCAATGTGCTTTAAACAATTATAAACCTTACGAGTTTATTGATAGTATATTAGAATTTGGCGCAGCCAAAATGGGAGTAAAATAAAAATGAATATAGCAGATATTAGAACTGATTATACTTTAAAAAGTTTTGACGAAAAAGACTTACTAACCAATGCTTTTGAGCAATTTGAAATTTGGTTTGATGAGGCTATCAAAGCTGAGGTATTAGAACCTAATGCCATGACTTTAGCAACCATAAGCCCAAGCGGTTTTCCGGCTGCGCGTATAGTGCTTTTAAAAGGAATTGAAGCAAATGGATTGGAATTTTTTACCAATTACCAAAGTAATAAAGGCCACGATATAGACCATAATAACAAGGTGGCTTTGGTATTTTTTTGGCCTGAATTACAGCGCCAAGTGCGTGTGGTAGGTACTGCTCAAAAAATGTCTGACGAAAAATCGGATTTGTACTTTAACAGTCGACCATTGGGCAGTAGAATTGGCGCTCATGCTTCACCACAAAGTAAGGTAATTCCAAGCAGAGTACTTTTAGAAGAAAGTGTTAAAAAAATAGAAGCTTTATTTAGCGAAGAACCACTTTTACGTCCAGTAAATTGGGGTGGATATGTGGTAAATCCAAATATTTTCGAATTTTGGCAAGGCCGCAGCAGTAGGCTACACGATAGGTTTATCTATACGTTACAAACCAATAATAACTGGAAAATTGAACGATTAGCACCTTAATTAATTAGAGATTTTTGATTTGGAGATTGTTGGATTGATTAATTTTTCAGTTGTTAGAATTGATGAATTGCTTTTTTGTCATTAAGCTTGACGAAGCGTTATCAATTACCCAAACACCAATAATACTCCGCTAACAACATGATAATTACATAATCAATTCATCTTTAAATCAACAAATTTGTTTAACAACACATATTACACCTATATTTGCCAAGTTTTTTAAAAAAAGTTTAAATGGCTGATAAACAAAAAATAGTATATATAACACGTAGAGAGCGTTTTAACGCTGCTCATAAATTGTATAATCCTAATTGGACTCCCCAAGAAAATGAAGATTTTTTTGGTAAGTGTTCTAATAAATATTACCACGGACATAATTTTGAATTGTTTGTTACTGTTAAGGGAATTGCTAGTTTAGAAACTGGTATGGTAATAGATTTAAAGCAATTGAAAAGAATAGTTAAAGAAGAAATTATTGAAAAAATTGACCATAGAAATTTAAACGAGGATGTAGATTTTATGAAAGGAATTATTCCTTCTATAGAAAATATCATTGTTGAAATATGGAATATTTTAGAAGAAAAGCTTGGAAAAGGATCGCTTCATTACATAAAACTTACTGAAACTGAAAATAACTACGTGGAATATTACGGAGAATAAATTCAACCTTAAAACTACTAAAACATGAAAAACGCATACGTATTCCCAGGCCAAGGTGCTCAATTTGTGGGCATGGGCAAAGATTTATATGATAATAATGCTGAAGCAAAAGCATTGTTTGAAAGAGCTAATGAAATATTAGGCTTCCGTATTACTGATATAATGTTTAACGGAACTGATGAAGATTTAAAACAAACCAAAGTAACTCAACCTGCCGTTTTTTTACACTCAGTTATTAAAGCTTTGAGTTTAGGAAGTTATTTTAAACCTGATATGGTAGCAGGTCACAGTTTAGGCGAATTTTCGGCTTTGGTTGCTAATAAAACTTTAAATTTTGATGATGCATTGCGTTTAGTTTATGCCAGAGCTATGGCTATGCAAAAAGCCTGTGAATTGCAACCGTCAACCATGGCCGCGGTTTTGGGTTTAGATGATGCTAAAGTTGAAGAAATTTGTGCTTCAATTACTGATGATGTGGTGGTAGCGGCAAATTATAATTGCCCTGGCCAATTAGTAATTTCTGGTTCGGTTGAAGGTATAAACAAGGCTTGTGAATTGTTAAAAGCTGCAGGTGCAAAACGTGCATTGGTTTTACAAGTAGGTGGTGCTTTTCATTCACCATTAATGGAACCTGCTCGCCAAGAATTAGCCGAAGCCATTTTAAACACACAATTTAATGA
>JBGSBN010000296.1:0-3427 GCA_041730515.1 Methylacidiphilales bacterium
CGCAAGCACTAACTGCAGTTAAAAGCGAAATGCCTATCAATATAAAAGCAATGATTTTAGTAGTTTTCATGCCTGCAAATTAAAAAAATAATTGTTTTGCCATAATAAATTACTTTTGCAGCTACAAAAAATGACTGACCCTAAACAAGATAAAGAAGAATTAACAAGCAGCTACGCCAAGTATAGTAAAATATTTGGGTTATTAGTTCAGCTCATTATTTTCATGCTTATATTTACTTTTTTGGGTAATTGGGTTGACAAACATTTTGCCCATAAAGTTCCATATTTAACCATTATAGGTGTTTTTATTGGAATGGCAATTGGATTTTATAATTTGATAAAAAACTTCATGAAAGAAAAGTAACTGATACTATGAAAACAATTATACAATTTTTTTTACTGAGCATAGGAATAAGCATTTTGATAGGAGCAGCTACTTTTTGGAGTATTAATTCACTGAAAATCAATTTGAATTTTAATGATGCTATTATTTGTTTGACATTTTACTGCATTGTAACGTGTTTAGTGTTTTATATCAGTTATTTGGGTTTAAAAAAAGGTCCACAAAATTTTGTAATGCACTCCTATGCAGCCCTAGCAATCAGATTTATAAGCAGTTTGTTCTATGTTTTGTACTATGCTCAAACCCATAAAACTTATCAATTATCTTTCATTTTTTACTTTATGTTGCTTTTTATTTTATTTATTGTGTTTGAAATTTATATCCTTACAACTAAATTGCGCCACCATTAAGGACGAAAAGAAGAACCAAATGACCTATTTAAACAATTTGAAATCAATAAACTACACCATTAAAACTGCCCTTTTAACGATAGTGTTTTCTGTCGTTTCAGTCATTTCTTTCGCAAATCAACCTCTGGTTAGTGAACACACTGATTCCACAGTTGCTTCAGCTGAAAATGAATATGCAACTCCTGCTCACGCAGAAGGTACACATGAGGAAAATCATGGTGATGAAAAATTTGATGCCAACAAAACCATTATGGAACATATTGCCGATGCACACGATTGGCATTTGTTCGGACATACCAGCATTCATTTACCCGTAATTATATACACCGATAAAGGTTTAGAAACTTTTTCAAGTGGTAAATTTAACCATGGTCATGATGCCTTTAAAGGTAATTATACTTATAAATTAGTTCACGAAAAAATTAAAGTTGTAAACGAAGCAGGTGAAATAGATGAAGAAGCTAGCAAAAAAGTATTAGATTTTTCTATTACTAAAAATGTTGCAACTTTATTTATAGCTGTAATTGGTTTATTATTAATATTCTTAACTGTAGCTAAAGGTTATAGCAAAAGAGGAATTGGTGCTCCTAAAGGCTTACAAAGCTGGATTGAGCCAATCATTATTTTTGTTCGTGACGATATTGCTAAACCAAACTTAGGTGATAAATACCAAAAATTTATGCCTTATTTATTAACTGTTTTCTTCTTTATTTGGTTCATTAACGTAATTGGTTTAATTCCGTTTTTCCCAGGAGGAGCTAACGTAACAGGTAATATTGCAGTAACTTTAGTGTTAGCGGTAATTACTTTCTTAATAACTAACTTTAACGGTAACAAAAACTACTGGGGACACATTTTTACGCCTCACGTGCCACTTTGGTTATATCCATTAATGATTCCAGTAGAAATTATTGGTATCTTTACAAAACCTTTCGCTTAAATGATTCGTTTATTTGCAAACATTACAGCAGGACATATTTTAGTGCTAAGCTTAGTTTGTTTAGCATTCATCTTTAAATCGTATGCAGTAGGTGCAGTAGCAACTCCTCTTATCGTATTTATTAGCGCTATTGAATTATTGGTTGCTTTTATCCAAGCATTTATATTCACTATTTTGTCGGCCTTATTTATAGGAATGGCTGTACAAGAACCTGAACATGGCGAGGAAGCACATCACTAATCAATAAAATAAATTTTAAAATTTCAAACTAAACTAAATAAAAACTAAAATGACAGGAAGTATCGCTGCAATCGGAGCTGGACTAGCCGCAATCGGAGCTGGACTAGGTATTGGAAGAATTGGTGGATCTGCTATGGAAGGTATGGCAAGACAACCAGAAGCTGCTAACAAAATTCAAACTGCAATGTTAATTGCTGCCGCTTTCGTTGAAGCGGTTGCTTTATTCGCGGTGGTTGTTGCTTTGTTAGGAAACGGAGCTAACTAATTAATTAGTACCCCAAAAAGCCCGGTTGTTTTAAATCGGGCTTTATTTTATTTGAAAAAACTTTTATAAAATTATATATACAATGGATTTAGTAACCCCAAGTATTGGTTTGATTTTTTGGAGTTCAATAGCATTTTTTATACTATTTTTTGTATTAACAAAATTTGCTTGGAAACCAATTACCAAAACCCTTAAAGAAAGAGAAGATAGCATTGATGAGGCTTTAAAATCGGCTGAAACCGCGCGTTTACAGTTGGAAAGTTTAAAAACAGACAACCAACGTTTGTTAAACGAAGCACGTGCTGAACGCGATATGTTATTAAAAGAAGCAAACGAAATTAAGGATCAAATTTTAGCAAAAGCTAAAAGTGATGCTAAAAGCGAAGGCGACAAAATGATTATTGCAGCTAAAGAAGCAATTGAAATGGAAAAAGTAAATGCCATGAATCAATTGAAAACTCAAGTTGCTAATCTTTCGGTTGATTTAGCTGAAAAAATATTGCGCAATAAAATGCAAGATAGAAGCCAACAAGAGGTTTTTGTAAATGAAAGCTTAAAAAACATAACACTGAACTAGTATGTCGGATTTTAGAGTAGCCAGTCGTTATGCAAAGTCATTAGTTGATTTAGCTATTGAACAAAATCTGCTAGAGGTAGTTTGTTCAGATATGAAATTATTTAAACAAACCATTGAGCAAAACCCATCGCTTGAAAACTTGCTTAAAAGCCCAGTTATTAAAGGCGACAAAAAATTAGCAGTTATTACTCAAATTTTTGCTAGTTCATTTAATAAATTAACTTTTTCGTTTGTAGCCATTATAGTTCGCAAGCAACGTGAAATGATTTTCACTGCTATTTGTGATGCGGTAATTGCACAATACAATGAAATAAATAAAATAGCCACTGCTTCGGTTAAAACCGCAGTGGAAGCATCAGCTGAAATTAAGGCTGAAATACAAAACTTTTTACAACAACAAAGTGGTAAAAACGTAGAGCTTAAAATGCAAGTAGATCCATCATTAATTGGTGGAGTTATGATACAAATGGAAGACCGTTTGTACGATGCAAGTATTTCGGGTAGCTTACGCAAAGCCAAACAACAGTTATTAAACACATATATCTCAAAATAAACAAAAATTAATTATGGTAGAGATTAGACCTGACGAAGTATCAGCAATTATCAGAGAGCAATTAAGCAACTTTAAATCGGATGCTGAATTACAAGAAGT
>JBGSBN010000297.1:0-3426 GCA_041730515.1 Methylacidiphilales bacterium
GGGTTAAGTCCCGCAACGAGCGCAACCCCTATCTTTAGTTGCCAACAGGTAATGCTGGGAACTCTAAAGAAACTGCCGTCGTAAGACGTGAGGAAGGAGGGGATGATGTCAAGTCATCATGGCCTTTATGCCCAGGGCTACGCACGAGCTACAATGGGGCGTACAAAGGGCTGCAACACAGAGATGTGAAGCTAATCCCAAAAAACGCCTCTCAGTTCAGATTGGAGTCTGCAACTCGACTCCATGAAGCTGGAATCGCTAGTAATCGTATATCAGCAATGATACGGTGAATACGTTCCCGGACCTTGCACACACCGCCCGTCAAACCATGGAAGCTGGGTGTACCTAAAGTCGGTAACCGTAAGGAGCCGCCTAGGGTAAAACTAGTGACTGGGGTTAAGTCGTAACAAGGTAGCCGTACCGGAAGGTGCGGCTGGAATATCCTTCTTTTAAAGCATCCTTCCCCATCGATTTCATACTTCCGTTTGGTAAAACTACACGTACATCATAACTTACCAACTCAGTTATTCTAGGCGAATTAATATAAATTTTGTTGTTTCTATCAATGGCATTATCGCTGTTTACATAAGTTACTTGATGAATATAATAATATTCAAATAAATTACCCTCTTTGTCGTAAGTAAACTCTACTACTTGCTCATCCAAAACTTCTAATTCGTCAATTGTTTTTAAATCGTATTTCTGAGTTAATTTTGAGTAATCAAACTTTTCGTCTAATTTATAATTTAGCGAAAATTGGGAATAAACACTTCCAAATTTTAAAAGTGCTAAAATTATTAATATGCTTTTTTTCATGTGGTGTTATTTTTTTAAAATTAATTGTTCTGAATAGTTTTTTTGAATGTTATCAATCCAAGTATTATACACTGCAAATTGATCAGGGTAAATTAACATGGGTTGTTTTATAATATTTGATTTACGGTAAATATAATTTCCTACTTGGCTATAATTATTCGAAAAGCCTAGGCCTTCTAACTGCAAATTTTTATTGCTGGGTAAATACGAAGCCTTTACTCCATTTTCAAGTTCAAGGCACACTATGCTAAATTCCTCCGCTTGAAACCTAAATTCTTTTGGTGTATTTCTTTGAGGTTCTACTTTGGTATACAATGATATTTTATCTAAATTCAAGTTAATGTATTGCTCATCATCTACACTTAAAACAAATTCAGGAATACTAAACTTATAATGAATTAACAACGGTAAGTTTTTATCATTAAAATTGCTAAACCACACCGTATCCAAAATAAATCTATTGCTTCCTTTTATTAAATAATTCCTACTCTGATTCAATAAATATTTGTAATTTAATTCCATTAATCCATCCATAAAAGCCATGCGTTGATAGCCTGTTAAAGTAAAAACACCTTGGCCAATTACATCTTTTCCTTTTATTTTTAAATAGCAAGAGTCATGCATGGCATTTTGATTATAGGGCGTTTCTGGAACTACTTCTATTTTATATTCATTACAATTTCCTAAACCAATCATGGCCTCTTTACCTTGAATAAAAGGTGATGGCAAACCAAATTTTAAATTATTAGCTGTTCCATCTAAAAAAACAAACTGACCATTTAATTTAATGGCGGTAATCATATGGTTATCTACCGAGCTCGATGGAATTTGCGTATATTTGTAAGGCAAATCGCGGGTTCCAATCCAAACCAAGTAAGCGTCTAAATTTTGTGATTTTAAAAGGCTATATAAAATATTTGAAATCCCCTTGCAATCTCCATAACGTTCCTTGCAAACTAAACTTGCCTTGGCAGGAATATGGCCTTCGTAGCCTGCTTCAAAAGCTATGTACCTAATATTATTTTGAACCCAATCATATATTAACGATGCTTTTTTATTTGCATCTTTTTCGGTTCCAACTATGGAGTCGCTAAGCGATTTAAATTGTGTAAAATCTTCTGCACTTTTTTCAACAAATTGACAATTCCATTTATATAAATCGTTTAAATTAGCCAATACGGAAACCTTTCCCTCTTTAGCTTGGTATGATTTAATTCTAAAATGTAATTGTGATGATAAATAATCAATATCGGGCGCATCCGACTCGTAATCAAGTGTTTTTTTAGAGCTTCCTTCCCAGGTGTATATGGTATTATTTCCTTTTTTTACTTCTTGGTATTTTAAATTCGATTTACTCCAATTAAAGGTATCTATGGCTATTTCTATGTTTTGATTTACCTTAACCACAAACTGTATTTGGTCGTAATTAAGATATGGCGAAATAGAAAATTTGGGTAAAAAATGTGTTTCATTTATTTGATACAAATTTTCGATATACGTTTTATCACCTTTGCCAATTTTATTAAATACAAATTTGAGTTCTTTTGAGTCGTCAAAAAATATATTGTTGTTTACAAAATCGTTTACTTTAAAATCTTTTACATTGTTTTTTTTATACTTATTTCCTTGCACCTCTAGTGAATAGGCACTGTATTTAAGCAATTGATAAAAGCCCGAAAAGTGTAAAGACCTTTCGTTGTATCCCGAATTATTTGATGTTAAATAAAAAAACTCTTCTACATTATTATAAGTAATAACAGGCTTATTATTTTCTAAATTAATTTCTATTTCAAGCACCAATTTACTGCAAATTACATCTGCATTTGGATACAATTCTTTGTAATGGTTATACTCACTTAATGGTTGACTAAAACCATTAAGTGAACTTAAAATAACCAATATTATTAAATTTAAATATCTCATAATCAATAAAAAAAACATTACTGAATAACAGTTACCATTTCTCCATTCATGTAATAAAATGCATGAATTCTTTTTCCAGTAGCATCAAAGTATTCACATAAACCTTCTAAATTTCCATTTACATAGTTTTCTTTTATTCTATTAGAACCATTTGCATTGTATTCAATCGTAGGCCCATGTAACTCCCCTAACAAATAGTTTTGAACACGCATGGTTGAACCATTGTTAAAATATTCTACTATTTGCTTTTCTTCATCCCCTACCTCGTAGTATCTTTCTTCTTGTAATTTTCCATTAGGAAAAAATATTTTATATGCCCCTTGATACCTACCACCTTTTAACTCAAATTCAGTTGATAAGGTGCCATTTGGATAATAAGCTTTGATAACAGCATCGCCATTTTTCACATCCTTCAAACATATGACCAAGTTCATGGTTAAGTCCCCATTTTATATTAGAATCATTAAATAAATAATATCCATCTTCATTGTGACATTTATTTAATTTTAAATTTATAGGATAAGCTGCAGTCATTGCAGCATCATCATATTCAGTTTGATTGTCAACAATTATGACATTTTTTTTATATTTATTAACATCCATCTTTGTAAATTTTATATACAATTGAATAATATCATCAAAATGTTTTTTATGTTTATCAAGAGCCGATTTAGTAATATTTTTTTC
>JBGSBN010000298.1:0-3422 GCA_041730515.1 Methylacidiphilales bacterium
TCTAATGCTAGCAATATCAATTTGATTCAATAATTCAATTTGATTTTGATTTGAAATATTCTCCTTATTTTCTTTTAAAGTATCTACCGCGCCAATAATCGTTGAAATAGGTGTTTTTAATTCATGAGAGAGCGAGTTTAATAACGTGTTATACAATACAATGGTTTTTTCCTTTTCTTCCTTATCTCTAGCTCTCTTTTCTTCTTTTTTAATTTTAAAAGTAAGAACTGCATTTAATAATGCAATTACAAAATATAAAAGAAACATGAGTAAATCTTCTGTATTATTAATATGAAAAGTAAGTATTGGTGGAATAAAAAAGAAGTTCCAAACTAATGCACTTAAAATAGCTGCAATTAAAACTGGTAAAATATCAAATAACATAGCCAATACAGAAACTGTCATTAGTAAAATTAAAGCAACCGTTTTGTAGCCAATAAAATAGAGGCTAAAAAAACAAGCAATTGAAGTTAATAGTACTACTGACACACAAATCAAGCATTGATCTATAGGTTTGAGTTTTCTTGTGTTTACTAAGTTCAATTTATTTAACGAATTTATACTACAAAGGTACTATTTAACATATAAAGATTTTATAAAGAAACATCATTGCATAGCACTCAACATGATTTTGAATCTAATAAACATTATTTCCAAAAGGATTTAGATTTTTGAAGTGAATGATAGAAAATTTTAAACTAACATTACAGCAAAAAAATCATAAAAAAAATCTAACTAATTATTTTAATTACAATGAAAATTGTAAAGTTTTTTAATTAAATCATGCTATTTTTCCATTTATAAAAATTTAGCAACTAGATTAAATTCTTTTTTAGCATATTCGCATACTTATGGTTAGTGAAGAATTTGACGAGATAACCAAGCTTAAATGGTATAAAATTATATTTGCTTTAAAATCTCAGTTTGGCAAAAAGCCCGATATGAATGGCATTTTATTTTTGATTGGAATTAGAGAATTAGGTCAAAATAGGGAGTTTACTAAGGACGAAAAAATGGATTTGTTTCATATAGCAACTTGTAAACTTTTAAGTTATGATGGTTACTTTAAATACGAATATACCGATGAAGAAGGTTGGCCTCATTACGATTTAATAACGCAACCACCTTATAAAGATTTATTAGCTCAGGAGTATTATTTACGCAAGCTAGTAGTTAAGTATTTTGATGAAAACGATTTGATAAAAGATTAATAAAAAAATGAAGAAGAGTGTAATATTAATTGTTTTGATAGGTTTTGCTTTGCAATTATTAGCGCAAAAACCAGCTAGCCCTAAAAATAAAACCATTCCAAAACGGGCCAAGCCTTTAAAAGAATATGTAAAAATTAGTACCATTTATGGCGATATGATTTTTACCTTATTTAATGAAACTCCAAAGCACCGCGATAACTTTAAAAAATTGGTAAGGGAACATTATTACGATGATTTATTGTTTCATAGAATTATTAGAAATTTTATGATTCAGGCAGGTGATCCTAACTCGCGCAATGCCGATTCTCTTGCTCCATTGGGCAATGGAGGTCCAAGTTATACCATTCCTGCTGAATTTAATAAAAAATATTACCACGTAAAAGGTGCTTTGTGTGCTGCTCGACTTGGCGATGAGATGAACCCTAAAAAAGAATCGAGTGGAAGTCAGTTTTACATTGTTCAAGGAACTAAAGTTAACAAAAAAGACTTAGAGTTGATGATGAACAAAAGGAATTACGAAAAGAAACAAAAAATATTCAATGACTATGTTTTGGCCGACACCGCAATTGCCAATAAATTGGCACAATTACAAAAAACAGAAGGAAATTTAGGCGTAACCAAATATTTAGGAAAACTTCAACCAAAAATTGATAGCATTTATTCTTACCAGGAATATTTATTCAGTCCAGATCAGGTTAAAGATTACGAGGAAATAGGTGGTGCACCGCACTTAGATGGCGATTATACCGTTTTTGGGATTTTGGTACAAGGTTTTGATGTATTAGATAAATTAGCCACCGTTTATAGTAATCCTCAAACCAATAGGCCACTAATTGATGTAAAAATGAAAGTAAGCCTAATTAAACGTTAATTGTTCAAGAATTTTAAATAGTTATTTTGAGAAAATTTTCACTTGTATTTATACTTTTTTTAGTTGGTTTTCATTGTTTTGCACAATCAAATAATGACAATTTAACCACTGTAAAAGGAAAAGTAATTGATAAAAGAAATAGGGAGCCATTACCCTTTGTTACTGTTACTTTTAAAGGTACAAAAATTGGTGTTACAAGCGATTTTGAAGGAAATTTTTCACTCAAAACTAGCCTTCCTGTAGATACTTTAAAGGCAAGTTATGTTGGTTATAAAACATATTATAAACGAATAGCCGTTGGTCAAACACAAACATTTAATATTGAAATGGTTGAGTCTAGCGAGTTAAGGGCGGTTACTATAAAAGCTGGTATCAATCCTGCCTTGCGAATAGTAAATAATGCCAGAAAAAATAAGGATAAAAATAATCAAGAAAACTTAACTGCTTATCAATACGATAGTTATAATAAAGTAGATATTTCGCTTAATAATATTAGCGATGAAATGAAAAATCGAACTGTTTTTAAACCCATTAAAGGCTTATTCGATACTGCATTTCAAATGAAAAACGAAGAGGGAAAATACATTGTTCCTTTGTTTATTAATGAGGCTTTCAGCCAATTTTATTACAATAAAATCCCATCTAAAACCAAAGAGGTTATGATTGCGAGCAATACCACCGGAATTGGTGTTGGCGATAAAAGTTTTATAACTGATTTAATGGGGACCAGCCTTCAAAACTTTAATTTTAATAGAAACTTTGTGCGTATTTTGGCTAAAGATTTTATTTCGCCATTAAGTAATGTTTGCCATACTTATTATGTTTATACCTTACTCGATTCTACCATTGAAAATGGAAAGAAAAATTATAAGCTTCAACTTAATTTAAAAGATGAACAAGATCTTGGATTTTTAGGCCACATGTGGATTGAAGAAGGAACTTGGGCTTTAACCCGCATTGATGTTGAAATTTCAAAATATGCCAATATCAATTTTATTGATAGGTTAAAATTGCAGCAAGAATTAAAGCAAACTCAAGTTGGTCCGTTTATTCCGTATAAAAACAGAATGATAATAGATGTGGCTGAAATGACCAAAAATACTAGTGGTATTATTGCTAAGTTTTATAATTCAGCATCTAATATTGTGGTAAATGAATCCAAAGAACATTCATTTTACGATAGAATAATAGAACGTGCGGAAGAAACTGAATTAGAAAAAGATTCTAACTTTTGGAACAGCAAACGCCCGGAAGCATTTACAGCCATTGAACGCAAAATGTACAACATGGTTGATTCAATTAAGAATTTACCTGCTATTCAAACTTATATTGATGTGGTT
>JBGSBN010000299.1:0-3411 GCA_041730515.1 Methylacidiphilales bacterium
CCAGTATGTTGTTATTGGCCCTCACCGTGAAGGCGTTTGATTTCGCGAGGACGATTTCAACGAGCAAATCCGCCTTTTTCATAGAAGTTTTGAAGCCTTAAAAAATGCTGGATTTGATGCACAATATGTAATCAATATTCAGGGCGATGAACCTTTTATTGACCCAAGCCAAATAGAACTATTAGCCGCTCTTTGCGATGGAAAAACCGAATTGGCTACACTAATGATAAAGGTAGATAACCACGAAGTTTTATTTGATATGGGCGAAGTAAAAATTACTTTAAATACTCAAAACGAGGCATTGTATTTTAGTAGAATGGTAATTCCTTATATTAAAGGTGAACCTCAATCTGAATGGCATTTGCACCATAGTTATTATCGCCATGTGGGCATGTATGCTTATCGAAATGATATTTTAGAGGCAGTATGTAAATTACAACCATCTAGTTTAGAAAAAGCTGAATCATTAGAGCAATTGCGTTGGTTAGAAAATGGTTTTAAAATAAAATGTGCCATTACCGAACACGATAGCCATTGTATTGACACGCCAGAAGATGTTGAAAAAGTATTGCGATTAATGGGCAATAAGCAATAGACAATAAGCAATAAGCAAAGTGCAATAGGCAATAATACTCAAGTTGAAGTGTTGCAAATTGGTTTGTGATAAAGTTCCAATTGTAAATAATATATTTTCATAAACTATAAATAATTGATTATTAAAATATTGTAATATGGAGATTACAAATGATGCTTTTAAACAAAAGTTTAAAAGCATAAGTTTAGAAAACAATGGTATACTATTAAATGAGCTAATAAAATGTATTACAAATATTGAAAAAAGATATTTACATGCTACTTTAAATTTATACTACAATAAATATCCAAAAGTCAAATTGGATTTAGATTATTTTAGAAAGACCCTTGAACTTGAATTTAACCAAAGTAGTTGTTATGTGCTAAATTTTAATGAACCTTTTTGGGGAGGTTACGAACTGAAACATATTGATTTTAATAACAGTGCCGAACTAAATGATAATGAAATAAATGATACTATAAATCAAAACTGGGAAGAATTTATTAATGAAATAAAGGGAGAATATTGGACATCTTCAGATAAAATAAAGTCATTTGATGCAATTTCAAATATTGATTTTTTTGAAGACAGATTACCTAAAACTCAAAGAGAAAAAATATTGGCTTTAAATACAAAATATCCAATTAATGGAGAACTTAAAGAAATAATTTATAAATACTTTGATGCTAAAAATGTGATTAGTTATTACCATAAACTTATTGAATTATTTTTCCCAGATTTTCAATTTAATAAACTTGTTTCTACTAAAAAAATTAAAAGATATACTAAAAGAATAAGTAATGGTTATTTTCTTAGTCTTTATATTGATTTTGGTTTTATAGAAACTGAACTAAAAAGAACATATTTGGAGTTACCACATATTAAGATTGAACTTTTTTCCGAAGCTTTAAGTTCTCATGTAAAAGAGGAATTTTATTTAGTTTATCAGGAAGAATATCCAATTGTAAGGATTGCTTTACCACTTTTTGTTGGTAATCCAGATAATTTTAGAATAGGAGATTCATCAAAAGAAGAAATTAAGTTAAAAAAAGAGTTGTTTTATAATTTTGATGTTTATTCAACATACATCAATATCTACTTAAATTATATAGAATTAATTTTAGAGAATTTACTTACTCGTCCACACTAGCTTAAAGATTGTTAGGGTATAATGCAAACTATTGCCATATTGTAACCAAAACAAACAACTACTTCTTTCCTTTTGCCTTCGGTATGCTAATTTCCTTATTAAAAATAGCGTTTTCGTAATCAACCAATAATAGGTTTAATGGGTAATAATCGTACAGCAGCACTATGGTGTGTGTAAATCCTTTTTCGGTATATTTATCAATAGCGGCTATGGTATAAGCCCTGCCTCCCATGGAGCAAGGAAGGCGTTTTCCATCTAAACTTTTGGTGTTAAAAAAAGCCACACTAAGTCCTTTTCCTGTCAATGAATCAACCTCCGATTTATCGTACATATCTGCTCGGCTATACACTTCTATTCCCTTAAATTCTGTTTTACTGGCATTACAAGGTTTAATAAAAAGTTTATTGCCCACTTTTAATGGAATTAGTTTTGGTTTTTGAGCATTACTAATAAATGGCACCAATAAGCATAAAAATAAATATATTAATTTCATAAATTTAACCTTTAACTACTAAAACTGGAATATTAACTATATGCCTTACAGCATCAACAGTTGAGCCAAAAACTAAATCGCTTAAGCCTGCATGGCCATGAGCGCCCATTACCAATACATCTATTTGATTATCAGCTATAATTTTCGAAATCTCATTTGCCCTATTTCCATAACCCAATTCTATTTTTGTTTTAAAACCAAGTTTTTGTAAATCGTTGCTATACGATTGTAGGTTTTGCAAATCGGTTTGTGTTTCTAAGTCGTGTGCATCTTTACCCAAGCGTTTGGCTATAGCCGATTCTACAATATGAATCAATAGATAATCAATGTCTTTTCCGCCTAATGTTAGTGCGTGTTGTATGGTGGCTTCATCGTGTTTGCTAAAATCAACTGTTATGGCAATACGTTTATATTCAGCAAATTCTATTTGACTAATTTGCAATGCATTTCCATGTGGTACAATTTGTTTTTGTTTGGTTAATTTAATAAACAGTGGATTAAAAGTAATGTAAATAAGCAAAATTAAAGCAAAAATACATACCAATTCAATGGCTATTTTTACTAAAAAATAGTCAGCATTAATTAATTCAAACAGTTTATTTAATTCCTCAATAACTAATTTTATATTTAAGCCAACAATTAAAATAGCGCAAGTCCAAGCCAATATTTTCACCCAATTTTTGATGGCAAAATTACCCATTAGCTGCTTACTACTGGTAAAATGAATTAACGGAATTACTGCAAAACCAAGTTGTAAACTTAATATTACCTGACTTAAAACCAATAAATCGCCTAATTTTTCGTTTCCAAAAAGTAAAATGGTAATTACTGCCGGTACAATGGCTATTAACCTAGTTACTATGCGCCTAACCAATGGACTAATGCGCAAATTTAAATAACCTTCCATAATAATTTGTCCGGCCAAGGTACCAGTAATAGTAGAGCTTTGTCCTGCACAAATTAAAGCTATGGCAAATAGGGAAGGAGCCAAGTTGCCAAATAAATTTTGAAGTAATAAATGGGCATCTTGAATGCTCGATATGTTGTTAAATCCAGCTTTATAAAAAGCGGTGGCAGCTAAAATTAAAATGGCAGCGTTTACAAAAAAAGCCAAGTTTAAAGCCACAAACGAATCGATGAAATTATATTTTAAAGCACTCAAAATGCCTTCGTGGTTTTTTTCAATCTTGCGCG
>JBGSBN010000300.1:0-3399 GCA_041730515.1 Methylacidiphilales bacterium
GAATGGAGTAGAGCCAAGGCTATGTATCAATTAAATAGCAATACCATCAATTTATTTGAAAGCAAAACACTAAGCAATGCACAGTTAATTATTGAAACGGCCAACAAACAATTTGCTAATGGCGAAATCAATTATTTAGAATGGGTGATGCTTACCAATCAAGCCATTTTAATAAAAAATGAGTATTTAAATAGTGTAAATAATTTGAACGAAAGCGTTATCCAAATTTTATATTTAAGCAATAAATAATATGCAAAAAGATAAAGTAAACACCATTCAAATGCAGCAAATTTTAGTGGCTGTATCAGTGGTATTATTTATTATGAAAATGGTAGCTTGGTGGTTAACTTCATCGGTAGCTATTTTAACCGATGCACTTGAAAGTACTGTAAATGTAATTGCAGGTTTTATTGGCTTGTACAGCATTATTCTATCATCAAAACCTCGTGATAAAGAACATCCTTACGGACACGGAAAAGTAGAGTTTATATCATCGGCTTTTGAAGGGTTATTAATAACCATTGCAGGTATCATTATCATTTTTGAGGCGGCAAATAACTTTGTAAATCCACATGAATTAAAGCAATTAGATTGGGGTTTAATATTGGTTGCCATTACATCATTAATTAACTATTTTGTTGGTTATTTATGTGTACAAAAAGGTAAGAAAGAAAATTCACCTATTTTAATAGCTAGTGGCAGTCATTTAAAATCAGATACCTATTCTACTTTGGGTTTGTTGCTTGGTATAGGCTTAATCCTACTTACAGGCTATGCTTGGATTGATAGTTTAGCGGCCATCATTTTTGCAATTGTAATTATTTATACTGGCTATAAAATTATTCGCAAATCGCTTTCAGGTATGATGGACGAATCGGACGAAGAAATTATAACTGAAATTGTAAAGGTACTAAACGAAAATAAAAACAATAACTGGATAGATGTACACAATATGCGTGTAATTAATTATGCCAATAACTACCATATTGATTGCCATTTAACTGTTCCGTTTTACATCAATGTAAATCAAGCACACGATATTTTAGATACGTTAACCGATTTACTAAAAAAACATTTTAACAACCGAGTTGAGTTTTTTATTCATATAGATGGTTGCTTATTTAAGCAGTGTAGCATTTGTAATATTCAAAGCTGTACTGTACGTAAAAGCCCATTTGTAAAACAAGTAGCATGGACTCACGAAAATATTTTATCAAACAAAAAACACATTTTAGAACAATGAAAAATCAGCAACTAGCTTCCGGCTTCTGGCCACTAGCCACTAAAATTAATATAAATTTATTTAAAGGTCATTGCGAGCGAAGCGTGGCGATCTCAATTCAATCAAATACAACCATGCAAAAAATAAAAACCATCTTATTATTTGTGGTATCAACTTTTATTCTTGCCTGCGGCAATAATAAAACAGAGGAAAAAACTACGGAAACAGCAAACCCTGCAATGGTAACTTTAACAAATGAGCAATTAAGCAATGCCAATGTGGTGTTAGGGAAATTGGAGCAAAAAAGCATATCAAGCATTTTAAAAGTAAATGGAAAAATAGATGTGCCACCACAAAACATGGTATCGGTAAGTGTGCCATTGGGTGGTTATTTAAAATCAACAAAACTATTGCCAGGTATGCATGTAAGCAAAGGAGAGGTAATAGCTGTAATGGAAGACCAACAATACATTCAATTGCAACAAGATTATTTAATGGCCAAAGCCAAACTAAATTTTATTCAAAATGAATACAACAGACAAAAGGAATTAAACCAAAGCAAAGCCAGTAGCGATAAGGTTTTTCAGCAAACCGAATCAGAGTTTATTTCGCAAAAAATTACTTTAAAATCATTGGCTGAAAAGTTAAAATTAATAGGCCTAAATCCAGAAACAGTAAATGAAAATACCATTTCAAAAAGTATTAATATTTACTCGCCAATAAATGGATATGTAACCATGGTTAATGTAAACATTGGCAAATACACGCAGCCTAGCGAAGTGTTGTTTGAATTAGTAAATCCATCTGATATTCACTTAGCATTAACCATTTTTGAAAAGGATTTGGCTCAAATAGAAATTGGACAAAAATTGGTGGCTTATACCAACAATAAACCCAATGAAAAACATCCATGCGAGATTATTTTGGTGGGTCATTCTGTATCAAAAGATAGGATTACAGAAGTACATTGCCACTTTTTAGATTACGATAGAACTTTATTGCCAGGTATGTATATGAATGCTGAAATTGAACTAAAAAACAACAAAGCAAATTCACTTCCTGTTGATGCCATTGTTAGGTTTGAAGGCAATCAGTATGTGTTTGTAGCCATTGATAAAAATAATTTTGAAATGTTGCCTGTAACTGTTGGGTCTACTGAAAATGGTTTTATTGAAATATTAAATGTTAAAGATTTTGGTACCAAACAAATTGTAACACAAGGCGCATATAATCTTTTAATGACAAGTAAAAACAAAGCGGAGGAATAAGTTAATAAATTATTGAAATAGTTAATTTGCTAATATGTGTTTTACCATTAAGCAGTCGAAAGAGCCAAAAGAATTGGAGCAGAGGTTCAAAGCTAAAAATAAGTTTAATCTAAATATTATAAGTGATAATATCAATGGGTTTACATTTCCTAAAACCTCCGTTATAAGTAATCAAAACCCCAATGAAATACAATTATTTCATTGGGGTTTGCTACCTTCATTTACGCAAGATATGGGGTTTATCAAAAACACATTGAATGCTAAAATTGAAACTTTAGAAGAAAAGCCATCGTTTAAAAACAGTATTCAAAATAGGTGCTTAATAATAGCTGACGGATTTTATGAATGGCAATGGCTTGATAAAGCCGGAAAGAAAAAACAGAAATATTTAATTGAATTGCCTAATCAAGATTTGTTTTGTTTTGCAGGAATTTACAACCAATGGGTAAATAAATTAACCGGTGAAACCTTAAATACTTTTGCTATGCTTACCACAGAAGCTAACCCGTTGATGGCTGAAATTCATAATTCAAAAAAGAGGATGCCTGTAATTTTAACACCTCAAAACGAAAATTTATGGCTAGGCGGAAATAATAAAAATGAATTTATAAAACCTGAAATAACCCTAAACGCCATCAAAATAAACGAAAGTAAAAATTACACCTTGTTTTAGTTAGAAAAATTTTATTACTAAATAATACAGCCATATTCATGATTTTACTAAATTCAACTCTTTCAGAGTTGCGTTATTGGCTCATTTCCTTCCACGCATTTCATGCGAGGCTATTCATATGAAATTATTGTATTACTAGAAATATATGATTCTGGATTGTATTCAAGATCATCAAGGAAGAAACGTTATTAATGAAGGGACTGCATACCACCAAATTGTTCACTTTTGTATTAAAC
>JBGSBN010000301.1:0-3371 GCA_041730515.1 Methylacidiphilales bacterium
AAAAATACTATGCTTGCATAACAATTTTATTTTTTTACAATATTTTATTTATCTAAGTTATGGAAACTTTAAGGTTATTTGATTTACTCCCTAGGTATGCTGAAAAGTTTAATAAGCCCGATATGTTGGCTGCTAAAGTGAATGGTAAATGGGTTAAGCACAGTTCAAGTGAAGTAACAGAAATGGCTAATTTAATTAGTTATGGTTTGCTACAAATGGGCATAAATATTGGCGATAGAATTTCAATTATTTCAAACAATAGACCCGAATGGATTATAACCAATATGGGTTTAATGGAAGCTGGTGCCATTAATGTGCCTATTTATCCCACGATAAGCGAAAACGATTTAATATATATACTAAATGATGTTGAAGTTAAATATGTATTTGTTTCTAATAAGGAATTATTTGATAAAGTTAATAGCATTAAATCGCAGGTTCCATCTATCCTTCAAATATTTTCATTCGATAAAATAGATGGTGTAAATTATTGGACTGAAATTATAGAACTAGGAAATAAATTTCATAACAACGAAAAGCTAGAAAAAATTAAAGAGTCAATTTCTGCTTCGGATGTTGCCACTATTTTATACACTTCAGGAACTACCGGAAACCCAAAAGGTGTCATGTTATCGCACAATAATTTAATTAGCAATGCCATAGCAAATCAAGATGCGGCTAACTTTAACCCTGAATGGAAAGCATTGAGTTTTTTGCCTTTAAACCATGTGTTTGAACGCATGCTTACTATTTTATATTTATACAAAGGTGTTTCTATTTATTATGCTGAAAGCATGGAAAAAATAGCAGACAATATAAAAGAATTACAACCACAATGTTTCGCCACTGTGCCTAGGCTGCTCGAAAAAGTTTATGATAAAATTGTGGCCAAAGGACACGATCAAAAAGGGATAAAAAAGCTAATGTTTTTTTGGGCTTTGAACTTAGGTTTGAAGTATGAATTAAATGGTGCAAATGGTTGGTGGTATGAGTTTCAATTAAAAATTGCTAACAAATTAGTTTTTGTAAAATGGCGTGAAGCATTAGGAGGAAATATAAAAGGAATTATTTCGGGTGGTGCGGCATTGCAACCACGTTTGGCTCGGGTTTTTTCGGCTGCTCAAATTCCAGTTTTAGAAGGGTATGGACTTACTGAAACTTCGCCAGTAATTGCTGTAAATAATTTTAGACCTAACTCCATTTGCTTCGGAACTGTTGGGCCAATAATAGAAGGAGTGCAAGTTAAATTTGCGCCTGATGGCGAAATTTTGGTTAAAGGACCAAACATAATGAAAGGTTATTACAAGCGCGAAAAAGAAACCAACGAAGCCATAGTTGATGGTTGGTTTCATACAGGCGATATTGGTGAATTAGTTGATAATCGATTTTTAAAAATTACCGATAGGAAAAAGGAAATTTTTAAAACTTCGGGTGGTAAATTTATTGCGCCTCAGTTAATAGAAAATAAATTAAAAGAGTCGCCATTTATTGAGCAAGTAATGGTTTTAGGCGAAAGTCAGCGCTTTCCAGCTGCTTTAATTGTGCCTTCGTTTGCTTATTTAAAAGAGTGGTGTCAAATAAAAGGAATTGAATATACTACTAACCAAGAAATGATTAATAATGAAAGAATTATTTCAAAATATAGTAAAGAAGTAGAATTGGTAAATCAAAAATTATCTCACCATGAAATGATTAAAAAATTTAAACTAATGCCTTTAGAGTGGACTATTGAATCAGGTGAAATGACCCCTAAATTAAGTTTAAAAAGAAACTTAATAGCTAAAAATAATGAATCGTTAATTGCATCAATTTATAATTAATAACATGATTAGAAAAGAAACTGTTTGCTCAAGAATTAAACAAAGTTGGCATGCCATTTCGCGCATGTATAACATGGAAGCTATAAACCACGAATTAACTACTACTACTGGTTTTATTTTATTAAATATTGATACCAAAGAAGGAACACCTTCTACTCAAATTGGTCCGCTTTTAGGCATGGAATCTACAAGCTTAACCCGAACCATGAACCACTTGGAAGACAATGGAATTATAGAAAGAATAAAAGATGAAAATGATGCAAGGGTTAAAAGGGTTTACTTAACTGAAAAAGGGAAAAAGAAAAAGGAAGTTTCCAAAAAAACAGTGAAAGACTTTAACAAAATTGTTTTAGAAAGAATAGGAGAGGATAGAATAAAAATGTTTAACGAAATCATAGAAGAAATTGCCCAAATAGCAATTGAAACTAAATTTAATAACAGTCAACAAACCGCTTAAATTATGAATTTCAAAATAAAAAAAGTTGCCGTTTTAGGCTCTGGTGTAATGGGTTCGCGCATTGCTTGTCATTTTGCAAATATTGGCGTGCAAGTGTTATTGCTTGATATTGCATCAAACGCACTTAATGATGCCGAAACGGCCAAAGGGTTAGCATTAGACAGTAAAATAGTTAAGAATAGAATTGTAAATGATGCGCTTGCAAGTGCAATAAAATCTAATCCTTCACCTTTATATTTAGCCAGTTTAGCAAGCAATATTACCACCGGAAATTTTACCGATGATTTAGCCAAGATTAGCGAAGTAGATTGGATTATAGAAGTAGTTGTCGAAAACTTGAAAATCAAACAACAATTGTTTGAATCAGTTGAAAAGTTCAGAAAGCCGGGAACGCTTATTAGTTCTAATACTTCGGGTATTCCAATTCACTTAATGTGTGAAGGAAGAAGCGAAGATTTTCAAGCACATTTTTGCGGAACACATTTTTTCAATCCACCAAGGTATTTAAAGTTATTGGAAATTATACCAACGGCAAAAACCAAACAGGAAGTAACCGACTTTTTGTTAAATTATGGCAGTTTGTATTTAGGCAAAACTACAGTTTTGTGTAAAGATACTCCAGCTTTTATTGCCAATAGAATTGGGGTGTATGCCATTATGGAGATTTTACATACCGTTAAAAAATTAAATTTAACGGTTGAGGAGGTTGATAAATTGACTGGCTCAGTAATTGGTCATCCTAAATCAGCTACTTTTAGAACAGGCGATTTGGTGGGTTTAGATACTTTAATTAAAGTGGCAAATAACTTGGTAAATGATGCCAAAAATGATGAAGCAATTGATTTATTTAAGTTATCTGATTTTTTAGAAAAAATGAATGAAAATAAATGGTTTGGCGATAAAAGTGGCCAAGGCTTTTATAAAAAAACAAAGAACGAAAAAGGGGAAACCGAAATTCTTTCTCTTGATTTAAATTCATTTGAATATACGCCTCAAAAGAAAGCAAAATTTGCCACATTAGAAGCAACCAAGCCAATTGAAAGTTTAAGTAAACGATTGCCAGTTTTATACAATGGCAAGGATGTAGCCGGTGA
>JBGSBN010000302.1:0-3367 GCA_041730515.1 Methylacidiphilales bacterium
CGGCCTTGGGCGGCACAAGGAATCCGTCCTTCACCGCTTCTTCAAGATCATATGCATCCGTAGGCACACCGCGTTGCAAGTCGAACAACCCGTAAGTGTCATGGTCAATTTCGGCCTTTGGCGTTGCCGTGCCCAAGTAGCTTTTGGCGATGGTACTATTTTCTTCGAAAAATTTATTGACCAACCTAAGCACATTGAAGTGCAAATTATGGGCGATAACTATGGTAATTTAATCCATTTGTTTGAACGCGATTGCTCAGTGCAACGCAGGTTTCAAAAAGTGGTGGAAATGGCGCCAAGCCCAAGTTTAAAAGCTGAAACCAAACAGAAATTATACGATTATGCTGTGGCTATTTGCAAAAAGGTAAATTATAATAATGTAGGTACAGTTGAGTTTTTAGTTGATAAGGACGAAAATGTATTTTTTATAGAAGTAAATCCACGCATACAAGTGGAGCATACCGTTACCGAGGAAATTACAGGAGTTGATATTGTCAAAAATCAATTGTTAATAGCCAAAGGATGCAGGTTAGATTCGCCCGAAATAAATATTAAAAGCCAAGCTGATGTATCGTACGAAGGTTTTGCCATTCAATGCCGCATAACAACTGAAGATGCAGCTAATAATTTTCAACCCGATTATGGAACTATTATTGCTTACAGAAATGCAGGCGGACATGGCATTAGATTAGATGAAGGCAGTAGTTATCCTGGGGTGAAAATATCGCCTTTTTTCGATTCGCTTTTGGTTAAAGTAACTGCCAAAGGTCGTTCATTGCCCGAAACTTGTGAGCGTTTAATCAGGGTATTATCAGAGTTTAGAATTAGAGGTGTTAAAACCAATATTTCATTTTTAGAAAATGTATTGCGCCATCCTACTTTTATAGCAGGGCAATGCACCGTTAATTTTATTCAAGATAACCCCAATTTATTTGTTTTTACTAAGCGTAAAGATAGTGGAACAAAAACTTTAAAATACCTTGCTAATATTGTAGTTAACGGAAACGATGATGTAAAATACATCAATCCAAATGCACAGTTTCGTCATCCTAATGTGCCAAGTTTTGATAAATATGCGCCTTATCCAAAAGGAACCAAAGATTTATTAAACGAATTAGGCCGACCTAAGTTTATTGAAAGCATTAAAAACAATCCGCAAATACTTTATACCGATACTACTTTTAGAGATGCACATCAAAGTTTATTAGCTACTCGTGTTCGTACTATTGATATGCTGAAAGTAGCGGAGAGTTTTGCCAAAAACCATCCAGAATTATTTAGTTTAGAAATGTGGGGAGGTGCAACGTTTGATGTGGCTTTACGTTTTTTACATGAAGATCCATGGCAACGTTTGCAACTATTGCGCGAAGCCATTCCTAATACACTTTTTCAAATGTTAATTCGTGGCGCAAATGCAGTTGGATACACTGCTTATCCCGATAATTTGGTAGAAAAATTTATAGAGAAAAGTTGGGAGTATGGCATTGATGTATTTCGTGTATTCGATTCATTGAATTGGCTTGATGGAATGAAGGTTTCAATCAATGCCATTAACGAACGCACCAATGGAATTGCCGAAGCTTGTATTTGTTATAGTGGCGATTTTTTAAATAATGAAAAAAACAAAAAGTTTAACCTCAATTATTACCTCGATTTAGCTAAACGATTAGAAGATGCTGGGGCACATATCTTAGGAATAAAAGATATGGCGGGTTTGCTTAAACCATACCAAGCACAAATATTAATTACCGAACTTAAAAAAAGCATTGATATACCAATTCACCTTCATACACACGATACCAGCAGCATTCAACCTGCTACTTATTTAAAAGCAATTGAAGCTGGAGTAGATATAGTTGATGTTTGTTTGGCTAGTATGAGTGGATTAACATCACAACCTAATTTTAACTCCATAGTTGCCATGATGGAAGGGCAGGAGCGAGCGTGTAAAATAAATTTACCTAAACTCAATGAATTTAGTAATTATTGGGAAGATGTTCGCGAATGGTATTATCCTTTTGAAAGTGAGTTGAAAGCTGGTACTGCCGAAGTTTACGACCATGAAATTCCGGGTGGACAATATTCAAACTTGCGACCTCAAGCTCGTGGATTAGGGTTAGAAAATCAATTTGAAACCATTAAGAAAAATTATGTAGTAGCCAACGAATTATTTGGCGATATCATTAAAGTTACACCATCAAGCAAAGTGGTTGGAGATATGGCTTTATTTATGACTGCTAACGGGTATAACAAAGTAGATATTTTTGCCAATGGTGATAGCATTTCGTTTCCCGATAGTGTAATTGGTTTGTTAAAAGGCGATTTGGGTCAGCCCGAAGGTGGTTTTCCAAAACCGTTGCAGAAATTAATTTTAAAAGATGTAGTTCCTTATACATCAAGGCCAAATGAACAAATGCAGCCAATTGATTTTGATAAAGCATTTGATGATTTTAAAGCTAAATTTGGTAATGAATATACCTTCTTAGATTTATTGAGTTATTTATTTTATCCAAAAGTTTTTGAAGAATATGCAGCCCACAGAGAACAATATGGAGATGTTTATTACTTACCTACCACTGCTTTCTTTTATGGTTTAAACGATAACGAGGAATCGTTAATTGAATTGGCTCCAGGTAAAAGTATTTTGGTTAAATTGTTATACATAACCGATGCGGATGAACATGGCGTAAGAAGCGTTTTTTTTAAATTAAATGGGCAAACAAGAGCAATTGAAGTAAAAGATAAAAACTTTAAGGCTACTGCTATTAGCAATAGTAAGGTTGGTAACGAAAACGAAATTGGCGCACCATTGCAAGGCAAACTATCTAAAATATTAGTGAATATTGGAGATGAAATTGAAAAAAATACACCACTATTTGCCATAGAAGCCATGAAAATGGAAAGTACTGTGGTGGCTCCATTTGCAGGCAAAGTCAAAGCTATTTTATTAAAACCAGGCAGCTTAGTTGCACAAGATGATGTGGTAATTGAATTTTAAATTTTTTCCAGTTAGCTATTCCCCTCCTTGGAAAGGTTAGGGGTGGTTTTACGTGATAACAATTTGAATAAAATTTACTTTCTAATTACTAATTACTTCACGAGCGTAAATGCAATTTAATAAGCCAAAAATTGTATAAAATTTCATTTTTTGCAGTTAGCTATTCCCCTCCTTGGAGGGGTTAGGGGTGGGTTAAGTAGTATCAAGTCATTCATTGTATAGTCCTGTAATAGGTTGACTCCAAAAATGTTAACAAGTCAACTAAAATAAGGACAAAATGGAGAGAAAAAAAGTAACCTATTACAGTGAAGAATTTAAAACAACTGTAGTAAACGATGTGTTATTAGGAAAATACACAAAAGAAGAAGC
>JBGSBN010000303.1:0-3305 GCA_041730515.1 Methylacidiphilales bacterium
TATCCACTGCTATATCAATGGTTCTGAACCAAATACCAAAAACAGGAATTTCTTCTAATTCTTTTTTAGCCATAAAACTAAAATCTAATTGGTTTAATTTTACAGTTAAAGTCACAATATCTAATTGCGAGGTATGATTAGGGCAAATAATATATGGTTTAGTGGTGTCAAATGGTTCTTCAACTATCTGAGTTATTCTTACAAAACCTGTAGTTAAAAGTATTTTACCCCAAAACCTACGAATTTTATGAGCCAAAGGGTAACGATTTGGGTTACTTAGAGCAAATCTAATAAATGGATATAAAGCAGTGAAGGAAAACACTGTCCATAAACCAAACCAAACTGCATAAGTTGTTTTTAAAGGATTTTTAGAAAATTTCATTGTCACAAATTAAGTTATTGATTCCACGTTGAAGGACTTTTACGCCAATCGTTAAGAAGCGCTAATTGCTCAGGCAAAACTATACCTTTATCAATAGCGATTTGAATTAATGTTTGATAATTGCTTAACGAAACATATTTGCAATCAGCCTTATCAAATGCTTGTTGTGCTTCATCAAAACCGTAAGTAAATATGCTAGCCATTCCTAATACTTGACAACCATAAGTTTTTAGCGTTTCTACAACTTGTAAGCTACTTTTACCTGTACTTACCAAATCTTCAATAACTACTACTTTTGTATTTGGAGCTATATCGCCTTCAATTTGTTTGCCCATTCCGTGTTTTTTAGCTTCAGAACGCACATAACCAAATGGTAAATTTAATTCATCAGCAGCTAAAGCACCTGGAGCTATTCCGGCAGTTGCCACACCAATAATAGCCTCTACTTCAGAAAATTGCTCTTTAATAATTTGCCCTAATGCTTTTTTTATAAAATTACGTGCTTCAGGATACGAAAGTGAAACTCTATTATCGCAATAAATTGGACTTTTCCAACCGCTAGCCCATGTAAAAGGTTCGTTTGGTTTTAATTTAATTGCGTTTATTTGTAACAAGTATTCCGCTACTTTTGCGGCAGTATTTTCACTTAAATTCATATTGGGCAAATGTATAAAATTTTTATAAACGATAAACCATTCATTATAGCAAATTCGGCATTTACTGATAATTCTTTTCCAAGTTTTGATTTTGAAGAAAAATTATTTAAAACTAAGATAACTGAAGTGTTTGCAAATCAGTTTACTGGAGTTATTTTTAAATGTAAAGATGAAGAATTGGTGTTTGACAAATTTGCCAAACATTTTAAAATAATTGAAGCAGCTGGTGGGTTGGTATTTAATAGTAAAAACCAATTGCTTTTAATTGAGCGATTAAGTGTTTGGGATTTACCTAAAGGAAAAATTGAACCGGGTGAAATACCTCAAATTGCAGCTGTTAGGGAAGTGGAGGAGGAGTGCGCTGTAACTGGATTAACTATTGAAAACTTGGTTTGCAAAAGTTATCACACTTATTTTTTTAAAGAAAAACACATTTTAAAACGCACTTATTGGTATAAAATGAACACTAATTTTAGCCAAAACTTAGTACCTCAAACGGAGGAGGATATAACAAAAGTAGAATGGCAAAATTTTAATAAAAACGATATTGAAACTTTAAATACTTACGAAAGTATAAAAGATGTTTTAAAGAATTACTTTTTATAACTTATAACAAAAAAAGCCAGAAGTTACTTCTGGCTTTCTTATGTTTTATGTGTTACTTATTTACAAGTCCAGCTGTAATTAGTTTGGTTAACTTCGCCAATAGTGCTTGTGGCTATTTTCTTAGTAACTTTTCCATTGCTATCAAAGTTATAACTATAATTTGTGGTTATTTCTCCATCTGTAAATTCTGTTTTCACTAAATTTTTATTAGAGTTACCCATAAACATATAATCTAAGTCAACTTTTGATAAGTTATTGGTTTTATCGGTAAAGTAATCGTAAGTGTAAACAGTATTGGTTGTTCCATCCGATTCTTCCATTGTAGTTAAATTACCATTGGTATAAGTAAAATTTCTAGTAGTTTCCGTTGTACTTCCTAAAAATGTTTGTGATTCAATTTGTGTTTTTATGTAGCCATTGTTATCGTAAGTATTATTGGTAATAACAGTGAAAAAACCTTGAACATCGGTAACTATACTATCAGCATTACCTTTGCTATTTAAGAAGTAAGTCCTTAAGGGAGTACCATCTATTGAAACAGTAATTAAATTAGGTTCATAGATTACAGAATAAATGGACGTATCGGTGCTTGGCTCTTTATTAATTACCTGGTTAATAGTTCCGTTTGGGTTGTAAATAAATGCAGCATAAGTGGTATCGTTTTCCAATGTTGAAGTAATGTTGCAAGTTGGAGTGGCAGTATTTGGAGTTGTTGAATCAGAATCTTTTTTACAGGAAGTAAAATAAGTAGCAGCAGTAGCTGCCAAAAGTAACATAATTTGTTTCGCTTTCATTTTGTTTATTCTAGTTGTTTTTTTTAGTTTTTTATTAATTAAAAGCCCTTTAGAGTTTATTCTAAAAGGCTTTATATTGATTTGATTATCAGTATTTTGTGTTATTTGTTCTTTTTTACAATGTATTTGGCGCCTTTACCTAGAAAGAAGTTGAAAGTATCACTTCTTAGGCCAAGTCTTAAAGTTTCGCAAGGAATTACATCATTCGGAGCAATATTACCTAGGCTTACATTAGCACCAACTAATTTAATAAAATAAGTTTGTTGTGCTTTTTGAGGTGCTTCCCAAATAATTTTTTCTTCAGGTATTTTGGTTAAAATTTCCTGAACCAAACCTTCTCTAACTTCACCACTACTTCTGTAAACACCTACATTACCTGCCTCACGAGCTTCAGCAATTACTTTCCAAGCACCGGCTTGAATTTCAGTTTCCATTAATTCAATCCATTGATATGGAGGAATAATTTTTTCTACATCTTTACTTCCAACTTCGCTTAAAACAGTAACATATTTACTTAATTTACTAATATAATCTAACTTTATATCATGCGGTAATTCAATTGATCCATCCGAAATTTCTGCATGAGTTAGTTTAAAACGTTCTAATATTTTTAAATAATCATCAAATTGATTTCTTACCAAAAATGCTTCAAATAAAGTACCTCCAAAATATACAATGATATTATTACGTTGGTAAAGTTTTATTTTTTCTTCTAAATTAGGGGTAACAAATGCTGTTCCAAATCCAAGTTTTATTATATCAATAAGTCCGCCCGATACTGAAATTAAATCTTCTGCTTCTCTGTAGCTAAGACCTTTATCCATTACCATGGTTAATCCTTTTTCGCGAGGTTTTGCACTTCGCTCT
>JBGSBN010000304.1:0-3299 GCA_041730515.1 Methylacidiphilales bacterium
AATTGGTGACTGGTTATATAATACTTGTACGGCATTTGAAGTGTTAGTGCCTAACCAAGATCTTACCTCGGTAACTTTAATAGGAAAACTGTTGTTATTTCTAACATTGAAAGTTATCATTGAAGCACCATTATTTTGCGTATGATTGGTGCTGATAGTTGTTTGTGCACTTAGCTTAAAACTCGCTAATTGGAGGAAGCTAAAAATGATGGCTAAAAGTAGATTTTTTTTCATATTTGGTTTTTTTAATTTGTAGACTTTTTTAGTAATACGAAGTTAAAGAAAAAAGGTTTGTTATTAAGCAAAAAAGAAAGAAAAAAATAAGTCTTTGCTGAAGAATTACATGAAAATTAAGAATATTTGATGATTATCAATATTTTAGACTAAAAAATTTTTTTCCACCATTTTACATTCAAACCAATATAAATGCCATCGCTTCTGGTTTCAGTTAGATAAATATCTACAAAATCGCCTTGAGTTCCGTGGCCTTTTCCTGTTCGAGGATTGTATTTATAACGATGAATTGGACAAACTACTAATTCATTTTCATCGCATTTGCCACTACCAAGTGGAGCACCTGCATGTGGACATTTATCGTCCATGGCAAAATAACCATCGTGCAAACGGGTTAAACAAATTCGTTTACCTTCAATATCGATGGTTCTAACGGTATTAATGGCTTGGGGTTCAATCCCATCTAATTTAAAGTCGTAAATTTTGTAAAATTGTATGGCCATTTAAATGTGTGCAGAAAGCAGTAAATCAAGGTCTTTGTGATAAATGTTTAAGCGTTTGCCAATATGTTTATTGGTTAAATTTCCTTTGTAAACATAAACACCATTTCTAACACCGGCATTGTTATATAAAAAAGTAGGAATGTCTTTTGCTTCACCTAATTTTATTAAAAGTGGTGTAAACACATTACTTAATGCATAACTAGCAGTGCGGCAAACACGGCTTGTAATATTTGGAACACAATAATGAATTACATCGTGTTTTATAAAAGTGGGATTTTTTAACGTAGTAGTTTCACTGGTTTCAAATATGCCACCTTGATCGATACTTATATCAATAATAACCGACATGGGCTTCATTTGGCTTACCATTTCCTCTGTTACAATAATTGGGCTTCTTCCGTCTTCGCTGCGCATACAGCCAATTACCACATCAGCGGTTTGGAGTGCTTTGCAAATAATTTTAGGATGAAGCAAACTAGTAAAAATACTACTTTTTACATTATCTTGAATTCTGCGTAATTTCGATAATGAATAATCAAAAACTTTAACGGTAGCTCCTTTGCCTAGGGCAGATTTAGCTGCATACTCCCCTACTGTTCCTGCGCCAATTATTACAATTTCGGTTGGAGGAATTCCGGTAGTTCCGCCTAACATTTCGCCTTTTCCGCCATAGGTTGAACTTAATAATTCATCGGCAATACTTATAGATGCAATACCAGCAATTTCGCTTAAACTTCTAATTACAGGAAATAAACCATCATTGTCTTTTAAGTTTTCGTAGGCCAAAGCAGTTACTTTTTTTTGCATTAATTGCTTCATAAAAACATCGCTTTTACTGGCATGCTGCAAAGCCGAAATTAATACATGCTGTGAGGTTAATAAATTTATTTCTTCTTCGGTAGGTGGCTCTACTTTTAAAATAATATTTGCCTTAAAAACTTCTTCTTTAGTAAAACAAATTTTAGCACCTGCCTCACTAAAATCGTGATCGGTAAAATGGGCATTTTTACCTGCACCAGTTTCTATCCAAACCTCATTTCCATTATTTACCAAAAGCTGAATAGACGAAGGCGTTAAAGGAATTCTGCCTTCTTGCAAAGTAGTTTCTTTTGGCACACCAATATATAATATTTGGTTTGGATTACGCTTTTCAAGCAATGCCTCCTTGGGCTGTAAAGTGGCTTGTTTAGCTAATTCTGAAAATCCGAAATGTTGATCCATCATATGAGTTTGGGCAATAGTTCAAAAATAACCCAATTATGGTAAATTGCAATTAATTTTATTGAACTATTAAAGTTCTACTCACCGATTTTTTGATACTGTTATCAGTAAAAACTACATAATAATTGCCTTTTTTAAAATCACTTATATTTAATTCTATTTTTCTTAACTCCACTTTATTAATTATTATGGCTCTTCCTGAATAACTTATTCTAGCAGGCACCACGTTTGGTACCTCTTTTATTAAATTACCATTTTCGTCTATTATTTGTATGGTTGGCGCATCGGTTTCGATAGAAATAGCGGTGGTAGCAGGATTAGGATAAACCTTAGCTGTAATTTGGCGCTCATTGCTATAATTATTATTGAATTTATTATTGGTTTTGGGATTATTATCTCCCTCAAAAAGCCATAAGTAAGCTGGCTTAAACATACTAGCCCAAAAGGTTTCATTGTGATTTCCATTTACTTTAGGAACAATATTTACTTCTGAATCAAAAAAATCGCATTTTTCGAGCAAATGACTTACCAAATCATCGACAGTTTCGGGCTTTGCTATGCTATCGTTGCTACCTACGGTAATAAATACTTTCATGGAATAAAATCTTTTTTCTTGGAGGTAAAGCGAAAACATGGAATCTTTATTATTAAATACAGGCGAAAACATGCCCACTTTACTAAAAGTATATTGATTGCTTAACCCAACCGCCAAAGCAAAGGAAGCATATTTACCTGCTCCAATTATGGCATTATAGTCTCGGTATTTTTTTGTTTTATAAGCCGAATCAATATAGTGTTTTAACTCAGAAACAATAAAATTATCAAACTCAAAAGCTAAGGATGTATCGTTTTTTAAAAAACCTTGGTAAAAATAATCGGTTTCGCGGTCGGCTAACTTTTTATTATTTTCAATGGCTACTACTATGCAGCCATTATCATTTTTAAATTGCATACTTCTTAAAGTTTCATCTATGCGCCATTCGGTAGCATCGGCTGTGTAATTATCAAAAGTATTTTGACCTTGCAAAGCATAAATAACGGGATAACGTTTTAGTTTATCTTTGTAATAATCGTTGGGTAAATATATCCATATTTTTTTGCTGTAACCTAAACTTTTGGAGTAAAAACTATCCCTTACTATCTCTATATTATCGGTAGCTGAATGCTCTTTTTTAAAATCAATCCAATTACTTACTTTTAAATCTTTTTTGCCAACTTGTTTTGGATAAATTATTCTATTCTCTATTTCGTTAAAGGCAGAATCAGCTTCTATACCTGTGTTTGAACATCTGGTAATTTTAAAATAAAAGGTATCGGTAAAGGCAGGTAAATTTAATACCC
>JBGSBN010000305.1:0-3251 GCA_041730515.1 Methylacidiphilales bacterium
TTGGTTTGTTTTTTTAAGATCGCAGGGTTTTGTAATTGCTCATAATTCTCCTTTGGTTCAATAAAAATAAGGTGTTTTTATCAAAATGAAAATACTTAAACTTTAGGAAAAAAATTTCCAAATAAAAAAAGTTAATTCGCAGTTTAAAATAATTGGTATGCTTTTGGCTAACCTCAAATAAAAGTAAATGCCTTATTGCTACCAAAACACCATGTATAAAATGAAACATTTTTTAAAATATATTTTATTATTACTAACCATTGGCTTTACCGAAAGCATTTATGCACAAGTAGATACCACTATATTTACCAACCCTATAAGAACTTTTACTACAACCGAAGCCAAAATTGATAGACATTTAGCTTGGTCGGCATTAGATACTAGCATCACCAAAAATGAATTGTTTCATCCCATGTATGCCAAGTATGGTTTTTTTCAAGATTTAGGAAATATTGGTTCTGCAAGTCAATCGTTGGTATTTGATGCAAACCGAAATTTGGGATATAAATTTACTCAAAATCCTTGGAGCAACTATTTTTTTAAACCCGAAGAACGAGTTTATTATAATTCTAAAACGCCAATTACCGATTTAACTTATGTACAAGGTGGTAAAGACGTAATTTTCCTTAAAACCAAACTTGCTGTTAACGTTACACCTCGATTAATGTTTGGTGTTGATTATTTTAGATTAACGTCATTGGGTAATTTTATAAACCAAAGAAACAGCGAATACTACACACAAGCCTTTACTTATTATCAATCGCAATCAGGTAAATATGCCTTACTTGCAAATTTAACTTGGAACTTAGGATACAATCAAGAAAGTGGAGGATTAAAAAGTGATTCTACTTTTGAAACATTAACGGGTTCAAATAAAACAGGAAATTCAAAACTAAATAATACTGAAAACGGGTTTAGAAATCGTAGTTTTTATTTAAAACAATATTTTTATTATGGAAAAACAACTCAAAAAATTAACAATGAAGATACTGTAAATCAATTTATTAGCTATGGTCATTTTAGTCATACTTTAAAAGCTGAAGATGAAATTTATTATTTAACTTCGGTAAATGATTCTAACCTAAGTTTATTTCCAAACGGCCTGATTAAAACTTTTAAAGATTCCATTACTTCACAAACTTTTAGCAATAAATTTGCCTACACACTTTATAATACCGATAGAAAAAATGAGATGCGTTTTATTGAACTAGCGGCCACACACCAATATTTAAATACTGATATTCAAACAAATAACCGCAATTATAACAATATTTTATTAGAAGGAAAATTTGAACGAATAGGATTTAAAGATTATGGTTGGTCTGTTTTACTTTATGGTGGTTACTCGCCAATTGGGTACACCCAAAACGATTTAAAACTAACTGGAGACCTCAGTTACAAAACACCTTGGTTATTTTTTACAGGAGGTGTTTTTAATAATTTGTACACGCCTGATTTTACTTTTACTTACTTTAATAGCAATCAATTTAATTGGGATAACAGTAATTTTAATAAAATAAATGTAAGTAATTGGCATGGTGCTATTGAAACTCGTATTTTTAAAAATAATTTTAAACTTTCGGTAAATCAAAATATTTTGGCCAATTGGGTATACTTTGGAACAGATGCCAGACCTACTCAAAATAATAAGGATGTGGCTGCGGTTACTACCATTGAACTTAAAAAAACGTTTAACCTATGGCGCTTTTATTTCGATAACCGAATTTTGTACCAAAAAAGCAGTGCTGATTTTATTCGCTTACCTGAGTTTGGAGCCATGTTGCGCTATTATTTCCAACAAACATTGTTTAAAAAAGCATTGAATTTGCAATTAGGTTTCGATGTATTTTACAATACTGCATTTTACGCACAATCTTATAACCCTGCCACACGTGGATTTTATTTACAAAATGATAAACAAATTGGCAATTATCCTTTGGTTAACGTATTTTTATGTGGCGAAATTCGCCATGCAGTTATATTTGCTTCATACGAACACCTAAACCAAGACTGGTTTAAATCGACAGGATTTTACGGAACACCTAACTATCCCTTACCCTTAACCACCTTTAGAATTGGAGTAAGATGGAGAATGTATAACTAATTTTTGATTTGGAGATTTGGAAATTTAATGATTTGTTGATTTAATGATTGGTAAATTTTCTGTATTGCTAAATTGTTATATTGCTGAATTGATGAATTGTTGTTTCAATATCTATTTTAATTCTTAATCAATTTGCCAATTGCTTATTGCCCATTTCTCAAACCCCAACTCTCAAATCCCATCTCCCAACTCTCAATTCTCATCTCTCATCTCTCATTTCCCATTTCCAAATCACCTCATCAACTTGCTTATTGCTCATTGTTCAAACGCACCAATTTATCAACAATTAGCAGTTTAATTTTATTATGTCGAAAAAATCAAATTAATTGCAGGCATGGAAAATTTTGTGGTTTCGGCCCGTAAATACCGTCCGGCTAGTTTCGATACTGTAATTGGCCAGGGCCATGTAGTTCAAACATTAAAAAATGCCATTAAAAACAAGCATTTGGCTCACGCATTTTTGTTTTGCGGTCCACGTGGTGTAGGTAAAACCACCTCGGCACGTTTGTTAGCCAAAACTATAAACTGTACCAACTTAACTGCCGATTTAGAGGCTTGTAATAATTGCGATAGCTGTAATGCTTTTAATAACAATGCATCGTTTAATATTTATGAATTAGATGCGGCCAGCAATAACTCTGTTGACGATATTAGAGCCTTGGTTGACCAAGTGCGTTACGCCCCGCAAGGCGCTACTTATAAAATTTATATTATAGATGAGGTGCACATGTTAAGTGCAAACGCTTTCAATGCATTTTTAAAAACATTGGAAGAACCGCCTCCATATGCTAAATTTATTTTAGCAACTACCGAAAAACATAAAATACTTCCAACCATTATTTCTCGTTGTCAAGTATTCGATTTTCATAGAATTAAAATAGAAGATGCAGTTAAGCAATTAAAAGCCATTTGCGAAAAAGAAAACATTACTGCCGATGAAGATGCCCTGCATGTAATTGCCCAAAAAGCTGATGGAGCCATGCGTGATGCACTTTCTATTTTTGATAGAATAGTTAGTTTTAGCGGAACTAATATTAAGTATCAAGATGTAATTAATAACTTAAATATTCTTGATTACGATTACTATTTTAAAGCAGTAAACTTATTGCTAAATGAAGATTTAGCAGGGCTACTTTTATTGTTCGAT
>JBGSBN010000306.1:0-3241 GCA_041730515.1 Methylacidiphilales bacterium
TTGATTTATACCCATTTGAAGAAACTTTAGCTAGTACTAACGATGAAAGTAAAATTATTGAGAAAATTGATATTGGTGGTGTTTCTTTAATTAGAGCCGGTGCAAAAAACCATAACGATACTTGCATTATTTGTAATAAAAACGATTATGCGGTTTTGGCTGAAACTTTATTGGCACAAAATGGCAGTACCAGCATTGAACAACGCAGAATGTATGCCGCAAAAGCATTTGCCACTACCGCTGCTTACGATACCATTATTCAAAATTATTTCAATCAAACTCAGTTTGCTGCTTTAAGCACCATGCCCGCACAAGTATTGCGTTATGGGGAAAATCCTCATCAACAAGGTGTTTTTTATGGCGATTTAAATGGCATGTTTACACAATTGCATGGTAAAGAGCTGTCGTACAATAATTTACTTGATGTAGATGCTGCAACACATTTAATTGAAGATTTTGAAGAACCAACTGTTGCTGTAATTAAACATAACAATCCATGCGGATTGGCAAGCAGAACAACCATTGCTCAAGCTTGGGCCGATGCTTTGGCAGGCGATCCTGTTTCGGCTTTTGGAGGTGTTATTGTGGCTAACAGAAATATTGATGTAGAAACGGCTACTGCTATGGATAAAATTTTCTTGGAGGTATTAATTGCTCCAAGTTACGATGAAGCTGCATTGCAAATTTTAAAGAGTAAAAAGAATAGAATTATTTTAGAGAAAAAAGGCACTTTACCAAAAGGTAAAACCATGCGTACGGTGCTAAATGGCCATTTAGAGCAAGATAAAGACAGTGTAATTTTAACCGCAGATAACCTAACTTTAGTTACCGAGCAAGGTGCTGATAATAATATAATTGCTGATTTATTGTTCGCTGATAAAATTGTAAAACATGCTAAATCAAATACCATTGTTTTGGCTAAAAACAAGCAGTTATTAGGAATTGGATGCGGACAAACTTCGAGAGTGGATGCTTTAAAACAAGCTATTGGCAAAGCAAAAGCCTTTGAATTTGATTTAAATAATTCGGTTATGAGTAGCGATGCATTTTTCCCGTTTCCTGATTGTGTAGAAATAGCTGGAAACGAAGGAATAAAAACAGTTATTCAGCCGGGTGGTTCGGTAAAAGATGATGCCTCAGTTCAATACTGTAACCAACATAAAATTGCCATGTATTTTACAGGTATTAGGCATTTTAAACACTAGTTTGGTTGATAGGGTTAAAGCATCTTTATTATCTAAAAAATTTAAAAAGCTTAAATAAAACGTCATTGCGAGGAACAGCCTGTCCCGCCAAAGCGGGAAAGCAATCTCACTTCATGCTTGAGATTGCCGCGCTGCGCTCGCAATGACGAAATAACATCAAAAAAATATGCCTAGATTATTAGCAATAGATTATGGAACAAAAAGAGTTGGTTTAGCAGTAACCGACCCCTTGCAAATTATTGCTAGTTCGCTTGGTACAGTGCATAGCAAAGATGTAATTCAATATTTAAAAGATTATACCGCTAAAGAAGAAGTTGGCAGTTTTGTGGTGGGTAAACCTACTCGCCACAATGGCGATGATACCGATGCTACGCCACATATCGAAAAATTTATATCTTTGCTTAGTAAAACTTTTCCAAATATTAAAATTGAACGTGCTGATGAACGCTTTACTTCAGTAATGGCAAGGCGTACTTTAACTGAAATGTGTTTAAAAAAGAAAGACAGAGAAAAAAAAGAAAATGTAGATCAAGTAAGCGCAGTTTTGATATTGCAAACTTACATGTCTATAATATAGAAATTCGAAAAAATAAATTCGAAATTCGAAAAAAATACAGTACTAATCAAATTCTAAATCTCGGATTTACACTTCGAATTTCGAATTTTATATTTTGAACTTAAATAAATGATATTACCAATAGTAGCTTACGGAGATACCGTATTACGTAAAGTAGGCGATAATATTTCGGCCGATTATGAAGGATTAAAAGACTTAGTAGCCAATATGTGGGAAACCATGTATAGTGCGCAAGGCGTTGGTTTAGCTGCTCCTCAAGTAGGTAAAGCCATCAACCTTTTTGTTGTTGACACTTCGGGTTTTGAAGATGAGGATTATCCTGATTTAAAACGTGTATTTATCAATGCTGAAATTATTGAAGAATGGGGCGAAGAGTGGGCTTTTGAAGAAGGCTGCCTAAGCATTCCGCATATTAGAGAAGATGTATACCGTTGGAGCGATATTGCCATTAAGTACCAAGATGAAAATTTTGAATGGCATGAAGAGGAATTTGACGGAATTGCAGCACGCGTTATTCAGCACGAGTACGACCATATAAAAGGAAAATTATTTGTTGATTATTTAAGTCCACTAAAAAAACGTTTATTAAAAAATAAATTAGTAAACATTAGCAAAGGTGGCGCAAATACTAAATACAGAATGCGTATTCCTAAAAAATAAATTGATAATTAATGGAACAAAATTTACCTAAAAATGTAGCTGTAATTGGCGGTGGAAGTTGGGCTACTGCTATTGTAAAAATGCTTATGGAGCATAAGGAATTACCTGAACCAACTTTAAACAAGTTGCAATGGTGGGTTCGTTCTGAAGAAAAAGCAAATTTTATTAGAGAAAAGCATTACAATCCTGATTATTTAAGTACAGTTGAAATTCACCCTCAATCAATTGAGGTGAGTAGTAATTTAAAAGAAATAATTAAAACCAGCGATTTATTAGTAATTGCTATTCCTTCGGCATTTTTATTAAATAGTTTAGAAGGCATTACCGCTGATGATATAAAAGGTAAAACCATTGTGTCGGCAGTAAAAGGTTTGGTGCCACATACCAAACAAATTGTAGGCGATTTTTTTGTAAACGACTTTCAAATTTCTGAAGACCAAATTGTGGTAATTTCAGGTCCTTGTCATGCAGAGGAAGTAGCTTCCGAAAAATTATCATACTTAACCATTGCTAGCTCCAACCAAACTATGGCAAGGCATTTTGCAGCTATGGTGGCTAATAAAAACATTAGAACTGTTATTTCGAAAGATGTACGCGGAACAGAATATGGTGCTGTTCTAAAAAATATTTATGCGGTTGCAGCAGGAATGTGTCATGGGTTGGGTTATGGCGATAATTTTCAAGCAGTATTAATGAGCAATGCCATCAGAGAAATGAAACGTTTTTTGCGTACCATTACCGATGCTGATAGAAAAATAAATCACTCAGCTTACCTTGGCGATTTATTGGTAACAGGCTA
>JBGSBN010000307.1:0-3240 GCA_041730515.1 Methylacidiphilales bacterium
ATTTAAACTGTCCGAAGATAAAATTTTCACCAAATATCCAACAGGGGTTGCTGTTTTGCAAAGTCCATTTTTCTTTGTAGCGCATTTCTATTCAAAGTTAACGAATAATAAAGCAGATGGTTTTGGAGTGCCATATCATAAGGCAATTGATATTTCTGCTATTTTTTATTTACTACTTGGATTGTTTTTTTTATTCAAATTTCTTAAAAATTATTTTACAGAAAAAGTTGTTTTGTTTTCTGTTTTCATACTATTATTTGGAACTAACTTATATTATTACGCCACCGCAGAATCAGGCCTCTCCCATGTATACTCATTCTTTTTAATTAGCACATTTCTATATTATTATAAGAAATTTATTGCAATAAAATCGGTTAAACTATTGTTGCTTTTAGCTATTCTACTTGGATTTGTTTTTATTGTAAGACAAATAAATATTTTTTTAATACTACCAATGTTGTTTTTGGATTATGATGGTATTAAGCCTTTCATAAACAGATTTAATTTTGATTGGAAAGCGTATTTATTAGGGATAGTTACTTTTTTGTTGGTAGTAAGTCCACAATTTCTATACTATTTTTATTTGTCGAATAACCTTGCATATTACTCTTATGGAGATGAAGCGTTTATTTATAAATATACTCCCAAAATTCTAAAAGTTTTATTTGCATTTGAGAATGGATGGATTACAAATAATCCATTACATCTAATAACGCTGTCGGGTATTGCATATATGCTATTGTTGAGGTTGAAAAATGCAATTCCAATTGCACTATTGTTTATTGTTATTACACTAACATATGCCTCCTGGTGGAGCACTCAACTCGGTTGTGGTTTAGGACATAGAGGTTACGTGGAGTTTTATCCCTTATTTATAATACCCATTGCCTACGTGGTTCAATATTTATTAAATGGAAATTATGATTGGAAAAAATACCTTATATTGATGTTTATTTTAATTTGCATTGTTGTAAACATTAAATTAATATATACTTTTGATGGGTGCTGGTTTGGCAAATCAGCATGGGATTATGTTGAGTTTTCTAAATTATTATTTTCACCTACTAAATAAATGTAATGAAACTAAGTATTATTATTCCGGCCTATAATGAAGCAAGAACTATTCATTTGATTTTGAATAAGGTTGTTGCAATAGAGCTTATCAATAATATTGAGAAAGAGGTAATTATTGTTAATGATTGTTCTAAAGACGAAACGGCAAAAGTTGTAAACGAGTATATTAAAGATAAACCATATATAAAATTTGTTGAGCACGAAGTTAATAAGGGTAAAGGCGCTGCTATACATACTGGAATTAAAGAGGCAACAGGTGATTTTGTAATTGTACAAGATGCCGATTTGGAATATGATCCAAAGGAAATTAATACACTATTGAAACCGATAATTGATGGATTTGCAGATGTGGTTTATGGCTCTAGATTTATGGGTGGAAATCCACATCGAATATTATTTTTCTGGCATTCTATAGGTAATAATATCTTAACCTTTGCATCAAACATGTTTACCAATTTGAATCTTACCGATATGGAAACCTGTTATAAATTGTTTAGAGCAAACATTATTAAGGGCATAGAACTAAAGGAAAACAGATTTGGATTTGAGCCAGAGGTTACGGCAAAAATAAGTAGAATAAAAAACATTAGAATTTATGAAGTTGGGATTTCCTATTATGGAAGAACATATGAAGAGGGAAAGAAAATAAATTGGAAAGATGGTGTAAGAGCGATATACTGCATTTTGAAATATGGCTTATTTAAAATGTAGTGTGGATGGTAAATATTACTAAACAGAATTTTTTTTATTTATGCTGGTTGAGCATTAGTTTATTACTTTTAATATTATCTATTTATACTGAGGGAACAGGGGGTAACGGAGATAGTATATTGCATTACTTATATGCTAAATATTCTTGGCAGAATCACTTTTTATTTTTCAATCACTGGGGGAAGCCCCTATTTACAATAGTTTCATCGCCTTTTGCTCAATTTGGTTTTACGGGTATAAAAATATTTAATGTTTTAACATCAAGCTTTTCGGTATTGTTTGCCTATAAAATTGCTAAACATTTCAATTTAAAATTTGCACACTTAATATTTATTCCATTATTTGCTGCTCCATTATTTTTTAGGGTAATGTTTTCTGGTTTAACAGAACCATTTTCTGCCTTCCTTTTATCAGCATTTGTGCTGTTGTGGTTGTCTAATAAAAAAGCAACATCCATCTTATTAATTTCCTTTATGCCATTTATAAGATCGGAAGGTTTAATTATTATTGGAGTTGTATTTGTTTATTTGGCTTGGACGAAAAGGTGGAACTATACTCCTCTTTTAGTAATTGGTCATTTGGTAATTTCATTACTTGGATTTCCATATTATAACGACATACTATGGGTGTTTACAAAAATACCTTATGCTCACTTGAGTAGCGATTATGGTATTGGAAATTGGACTCATTTTATTAATCAACTCTACTTTTGTTTAGGACCGATAACCTATTTATTATTGATTATTGGAATTGTAAAAATTGTTCTAGAGTTGTTTTCATCGAAAAGAAAACTAGATCTTTTTAATGAGAGATTATTTTTGGTTTATGGTATTTTCCTTGCCTTTTTTGTTGCACATGTTTCATTTTGGGCTTTAGGAATTTTTAATTCAATGGGGTTAAATAGAGTATTTGTAACTGTATTTCCATTGATAGGAATTATATGTATTGATGGTTTAGGTTGGTTGTCGGAAACAGTTCCGGCTAAGATTGAAAAAGGAGTTGTGTTTACATTGCTAGTAATTACTATTGTTTTCACCTGTTTAAATAATCCTGCATCAATTGATTTTAAAAACGATTTGAATTTGGATGCTGGTCAGAAATTGGTAAAGGATGAAATCGTTCCTTATCTAAATTCAAAGTATTCTAATAAATCTTTTATGGCTGGTGATCCAAGTATAGCACTTTATTCAAACAGAAATATTTTTGATCCCAAAAAATGTTTAATGCTTTATGAAACTAAACCGCAATTATTAAAGGACACTAATTTCGTATTTATTTGGGATCCTTGGTATGCACCAGTGGAGGGTAATTTAAATTTAGATAAATTGAAAAGTTCACGAAGGTTAAACGTTGATACAGTATTTAAGGCTGTTGGTTTGAAGAAGGATACCTTGGAGTATATTATTTTTCGAAGAAAGTAAAGTGGTGGCACAACTTAAGTCGTGCCACTAGATT
>JBGSBN010000308.1:0-3230 GCA_041730515.1 Methylacidiphilales bacterium
ATTTGATAAAAAAATTATGTCACACGATAAACATATAGAAATTAAAGAAGAAAAATAAACTGTAACTGACGGTAATAAAAAGTGGTCAAATGGTTTAATGCTAGATGGTTTAATACTAACCATTATAGGTTATTTTACTTACCATCCTTCAATAGAAGGGTTGAACTTAACTGCTGATGATTTACACCATTTGGTTTCAAAACGTTTTTGGGGTAATTTATTAATTGATAGTTACTTTACATTTATCATTGCTACTTGTGCAATTATATTTGTAGTAATAAGTCAATTAGCTAATGCTGCTTGGTATGTAGCTATTAGAAGAATTCCTGAGGCAATGAGTACTTACATGATTATTGGTGCAGGTTTATTGTTAGCTATTATTTTGGTAAACTTTTATGTAATGCATGGAGGTATTTACCATTGGGCACACCCTGGTGTAATGGAAACTGATCCATTATTAGCTAAAAAAACTTGGTACTTATCACAACCATTTTATTTGGTTCGTTTAATTTTATTTACAGCATTTTGGATTTTTTGTGCTTCACAGATTCGTAAAAACTCAAGAAACGAAGATTTAGTTGGTGGGGTTGAAAATTTTGACAAAAACTTCAAAATTTCTACTGTTTTCTTAGTAGTTTTTGGATTTACCTTTTCCATGTTTGCTTGGGATATAATGATGAGTATTGATGCTCATTGGTACTCTACTATCTTTACTATTTATAATTTTGCTACCGGTTGGGTAAGTGCATTAACTGTTACTTATTTATTGGTTTGGTACTTAAGAGGTAAAGGATATTTAGGTATAGTAACAGACGAACACCAACACGATTTAGGTAAATTTATGTTTGCTTTCTCTGTATTTTGGACATATATGTGGACTGCTCAGTTCTTATTAATTTGGTATGCAAATATTCCTGAAGAGGTTGTTTATTACAAAGAAAGAATGTTCGGTTCTTATCAGTTTAACTTCTACTTAAATATAGTTCTTAATTTTGTTGTTCCATTTTTCTTATTTATGATGAGAGATGCAAAAAGAAACAAAAAAGTTGGATACTTTATGGGTGCAGCTTTATTATTTGGACATTGGAACGATTGTTTTTTAATGGTTATGCCAGGTGCAATGGATTTACCAACTACCATCTCAGAACATAATCCTACTGGTTCTATAGAAATTCCTAACCAAGGAATTGGATTTATGGAAATAGGTATGTTATTATTTTTTGCTGGTTTATTTTTAACTGTTGTAATGAAAGCGCTTACTAAAGCCAATTTATACCCAACTCGTCATCCTTTCATTTACGAAAGTGCTATGCACGATGTAGGAGTATAGATTTATAAATATTTTTAAAAAAACCCCAATTCTTTTAAAGGTTGGGTTTTTTTATGGCTGAAAATGGAATGAATAATTGTTTTCTAAAACTTTAAACCGCTTTCACAAAACTATTAGTCCAATTTTAGATTATTGGTTTTGTGTTGGTTGCAATAATCATAATAAATTTCCCACCATTATTCACCTTGTGTTCTTTTAACTAGATTAGCAGACTAAGAATTAATAAATGAAAAAAAAGTCCTAAAGCTTTCTTACTGAACTCGTTTTTGTTTGCCTGTGTCAAAGATTCTATATTTCATTTTAAATCATTAGAGCGCTGCGCTAACTTAGGGATAGTGGGGGAAAAGATTATTTAGTTGGCTTAAATTTGAATAGGTTTAAATTTATTACCAAGCCAAGACTAACATTATATACTGCAAAATCGTCATAAACAATATTATCTAAATAATCGGTAATGGGAACCGTTAAGCAGGATTGGCCTGATAAAGAAATATATGGATTAAAGTGATAACGGTAGGTTATAGCAATTTCACCTCTAATAAATGAATTGGCCTGCTGTCGAGAAGTTTCAATTGTCGTATCTTTTATACCATAATAGTTTACATAAAGTAGCCTTGGAGAAATAAACCACGAAAATTCATTTATTTTTTTACCATAATCCACTTGTATTCCTAAACGATTATAATAAGCCTCTTTAAAATCAAATTTAGTTTTTGAGCCGACATAAGTTTCGGTGTATTTTGAGGTATAACCTTGGCCAGCTAATACAAAAACCTCCTTAATAGTTTGATTATTATTAGGCGCTGTTTGCTTGTAAATACCTAATCCAATTTCCTTAAAATAATGGTTTTGAACGCTTTTATTACTTGAATTATTTTCTTCTTTATCACCAATACTTCCATAATTGGCCATTATCGCCAAATTATTGGTTAAACTATAACTACCATGAATTTCGCTTCCGTTAAAACTTTGGTGTACACTCAGCTGTATTTGGCCTTTCTGAGTAATGGCAGGCACATTCACTACGTTTTGTCTATAAATACCACAAGAGCAATTGCATAAAATTACAATCATTAATTTAGTTATTTTTCTCATGGTTATTATTGGATTAATCGGTTTAATTTTGACGTTGTCGGTGTTAAGCCAAGCTTCACTTTCAACATATATTCATACTTTTTTACTATAATTCAAAACACACACAAAGATATTTAAAAAGCAAATGTGTTGTTTTAAATTTTGATTAGAAAAAATAATTCAATAGTTTATTGTTGGTGCCCATTCGCTAAAACACTTACCAGGGTAGTAAAGTAATGAAAAGTTATTAGGTAGTAAAGGAAGATGCTTACAGCATGACGATTTGGGAATTGCTGGTGGTCCCAATAAACAATTGTCAATTGTCAATTGTCATCTAATGGGAACATACCCAGCAGAGCACCATGGAAAGATTGCTCGTGATGGTGTCACCTTCCTTAGAGATCCTGACACCTTCTCAGAAGAATGGCAGGTTCTTGAATCTGAGGTCAAATTATTCCAAGAAAATCGGTTCCCTCAACATCCTCAAGTATGCACTCCAGCTGTTAAGCCCACAGCGTCTCAACGTCGTCTTCGTGAGGTAGAAGACAAAGAAGCACGGTTGGCTGCAGAAGAGGCCTGTGCTCATGTGGAAGGCTATGAATGGGAATTTTGTATTTTCGACGTGATGGCAACCGGTGATTATGGAATGGCAGCAACAATCTATGGTGATGTATAATTTTGGTTTACAATTGTGGTGTCCGCAAGAATAGGAGGTGTTAGGTTTAGTTTGGTGAAATTTTGATTTGATTGCTCTTAGATTATCCATGTTATTCTTAATCATGATATATCAACTTACTAGAACATATATAATTATGAGCCACCAATT
>JBGSBN010000309.1:0-3205 GCA_041730515.1 Methylacidiphilales bacterium
TCTAAATCTGTTTTGAATTTATCAAAATACTCTATTATGCCTTGACCTGTATGCTTATCCATCTATATTTATTTGCTTTTGCAATTTAAGTATTTAAATGAGTATCTCTATTAATTAATAACAAACTGAATTATGGCAATGCACTAAACTTTTGCATACAAAACTCATAACCATCGTTTTTACCTAATAATTTATATTGATTAGCTAAATCGAACCAAGCTTGTTTAAAGTTAGCATTCATACCCAAACAATACTCGTAATTAGAAGCTGCTTTGGTAGTATTTTTAACCATTTCGTACGATTTACCTAAGTAGTAAAATATTTCTGGCGATTGTCCATTGTATTTTAAAGCTGTTTCTAATCTATCAATAGCACCATTGTAATCATTTAAGTTTAAATATGCCAATGCAGAGTAATAATAAGCTTCGGTAATGTTGTTTTTATAAGTTGTGGCTTTTACACATGCATCAATACATTTTTGATATTGCTTTAAGTTAAAATACAATAACCCTTTATTAGCATAAGCGGTATAGTTTTCAGGGAAAATTTCAATTGATTTATCAAAAGCCTTTTCTGCAATATCAAATTGATTATTCAACATTAATGCAAAACCATACATTCTGTTAGCTTCTTCACTTTTTGGTTCCCATAACACAGCTTGATTAAAATAGGCAACAGCTGAGTCAAATTTTTTTGCATCGATGGCTTTATAGCCAAGTGGCATGTAGTTTACCTCACGTTTTACCACAGCCGCCAAAGGAACATTATCTGCCATTACGGTATAAACCGTTCCTTTAGGAGGAAATGCACCATTTAAAAGCTCATTTTTCGAATAAGTTCTTGTAGTTAAAATTAAATAATCCCATTCAGGTTTTTGCTCTTCATATTCTCTTACCCATTGGAATTGAATATTGGGATTAATTTTATTAGCATAATACGAAGCTGTAAGCGGCTCATTATTAATACTCACTAAAAGTTTTTTATTAGGTTCTTGCTTTGCAATCCATTCGCCTGCTTCTCTGCATGAGTTAGAGTAATAATCGGTTTCATAATTGCCATAAGCTCCATCTATTCCTCCAACTAACTCGTTAAAATAAACATATTGGTTAGGATGATTTTTTACAAACCAATAAGTAGGTTTAACAAACAGTAAAACTAAAACTGTAATTGAAACATACTGAATTATTCTGTTATTGTTCCCTATTAAATAATCAAAAGCTACTGCTGCCAAAGCTACCATTGATGGCACAATGAATAAATAATGTCGCCACCCATTATAATAGTTAATATTTGAATACTCTACATAAGCAATTGGAAATAAAACCATAAATAATAACATCAAAGCCATTCCAATTCCAATCGAATCTTTTATCCATTTTATTAAAACTAAAAATAAACCAGAACCCAATAATAAGTAAATTGGGTTGCCAATTGATAAAAATTTAATTACATAATACCAAGGGGCTTGTAAAAGCATATACATACGTTTACCTTCAAAAATCTCCACATTATTGGTATAAAACGAGTTGTCGCTAGCTTTTGCAAAGGCAATAAATGGATTTTTAAATGGATTTAACAATCCATAAGGCCATAATATAATTCCTAAAATATAACCGATAACAGCTACAGTTACAAATACTTTAAAATACTTTCCTATTAATTTAAAAGGCTTATTATTTTTATTTTTGAATAACCATAAAAACTGAACGCCTAGAAATAATGCAAAGTAAGCCAAAATTAAAAAAGCACCAATACGCGAAGCAATACCTAAACCTAAGGCCATTCCTAGCCAAACCAAATTACTTGTAGAAGGCTTAGGCATTGATTTAAGTATTTTAATAAAAAAATACAATGACATGGCAAAACTAGAAGCAAAAGGTATATCGGTTGGATTATTCATAGAATTTCCAAACCAGCCCGGATTAAATACCATAAAAATTATGGCTAAAATTCCTCCGCGCCAACCAACTAATTGCTTTACAGCCAAACCACAAAAAATAACGCCAATCAACCCGTAAAGTGCATTGATAAAATGGCGCGTTTCAAAGGGAGGTAAACCAAAAGTGGTATAAACAATAGCTGAAACTGTATTAATTTGCTCACCATAAAAACGGTATGCTTGGCGAATAAAATCGGCACTGCCCTTAGGTTCTGCTACTGCCGAGGTATCCTCGCCCATGGTAGCAAACCATTTATAAGATAATTGAGAATAATCGTTATGTTGGCGCTCATCCCAAGTCATCCCAAAATCGCCACTAAAATATGGCATGGCAAATGTTGCTAATAAAACAAAAACAAAAAATAGTAATCTATATAAAGGATGATTGCCGTTTTTTAAACTATTTAAGTTCGGAATTTTTAACTCGGCTAAAGCTGCTGTAACAAAATAGTTATAGCGCATACCAATGGCTTTAAATGGAAAGATTAAAGCAGCACCAAAACCATTTTCTGGTAATTTATTAAAAGCAGAAACATTATAATCTGTAATATCTACCGCGCTACAATTTGCTGTATATAATATAGAAAGATGGTTTGTGGCAGCCACCACTTTGGTAGAAAATAAATTAAGTAAATCATCGGTTTTGCCAATTAAAACTGGCACTGACGTTTGACTTATTTGTAATGGAGTAAAAAAATGTAGGCTTGCATTAAATATTTTATTTCCAAAACTACTTTTACTGGTTTGGCTGGTATAGCCAAATGCGCCCGCTTTTATTTGGCGTTTATTAGCATTTACCCAATTAATGATATTGTTTAAATTGAGTTCGTTATAGTTCTCAATGCAAATAGTGTTGGCACCTGAAGCTAATTTAAGCGCTTCTTTGTAAGAAACAGATAAAGATTTACTTGTGTTTAAAACCGTAGCTTTACCTTTTCCACTTAATTCTGTAAAATTTTTATTTTTACTTACCAAATCAGAATTGGTAGTAATAAAAAAACATTCAATATCAGTTTTAGATTTTAATACGTATTGGCAAATGCCATCTATAGCCTTATCTGCTCCATTTTTACTATCAATTGGCAGTAATAAAGTAATTCTTGATTCTAGTAAAGTTTGTTTTTCCATTATTATATTTTTTCGAAAACAAATAAATTATTTAACCCTAATTGGAAAGTTTTTTTGCATACTAACTTAAAATCTTTAGCAAAAATCTTTTCAGTATCGCTTGGCTTAAAACCATAGTGCTCGTGCAATTGCATGCCA
>JBGSBN010000310.1:0-3184 GCA_041730515.1 Methylacidiphilales bacterium
CAAAAAAGTATCTAATGTATTATTATTAAGGCAAATTATATTGGTAGTGCTGCTAGTGGTTGAGTCTTTATATAAACTAATTTTTAAACAAAACTGTTTGCCAACTTCGCCCCAAACATCAATCCAATTGCGCTTTTCGCCATTAATGGTTGGGAAAGTAACAAAGCTATGTAAAGCAGTATCGGTACTGGTAAATGTTTTTTGAACATGAATATTTTCATCGCCATTATTTCCAGCTGATAAAACAAAAATCTTACCTTCACCAACCATATTATTACAAGCTTGACTGAACAATGAACTGCCATCGTTAGGACCAATAGAATTGCCCCAACTTAAATTAACTACAGCTGGTTTATTTACCGATTTTGCATAGTTGTAAATATAATTCATACCATCTAAAATACTAGCCATGCCAGAGGTTTTCCATTCCGTTTTTTCAGGTTTAATTCCTACTATTACTATATCGCTTTCATAAGCTAAACCACGGTATTTTTTATTGGTTCCATAACCCGAACCTGCAGCTATTCCGCCCACGTGAGTTCCATGCGAAAAACTATTTACTTCAAATCCTTTGACTAACATGGTTGCATTATCGCTTATTTCGTTCCCATAATTATATCCAACTGGAGGTGTACCATCATTGTGTTGTTCCCAAACGCGTTTTATGCGTAAATTGGTTCCTGATGTATCGTAAAAAGTAGGATGCGTGTAGTCAAAACCAGCATCAATAATACCCACAACTACCCCTTTTCCTGAATAAGCCAAAGGTAAATTAATTCCATTTTGAACAGAATCTGCTCTTGCTGATTTAATAGCTGCATCTAAATTACTTGCAATAGGTTCGTCTAATTGAATATAATCAATTTGCGTGATGGCAATAAACTTTTGTAATTGAGAAATTGGAACTTGAACGGTCCAAATATTACCTGCTTTTGTACCAATGTATGCACCTAATTGTGTAATAAATTTTTCATTTATTTGTGGCTTAACTTTTATCAAAGTACTAACAAAAGTCTCCCCTTTTATTTTTGACAAAACGGCTTTATTACTGCTATTTATAGCATTTGGCTTGCTAAGCAATTGCATTAAATTAGCCGATAATTTTTGCGTTTGAATAACTTGTGCATTGCCCCAAAAAGTAGCTAAAGTTAATGCTAAAGCTGGTAAGTATTTTTTTATCATTAGAATGTGTTTGTTAGGTAAATGAAAGTACGAATATTGTAAATATGTTTGATATAAAAATGAAAGTGAAAATATTTTTTTTTAAAAGCCGAAATGGTTTAAAAAAAAGTATTTGTGGCTAGTTGTTTCTTATTAGTCGACCTTCAAAAAGTATTTCTTTTTCCTTTTTCCTTAGATGAAAAAGAAACAAAAAATCAAGGCAAAAAAATGCTTCCACGCACTGGCTTGAGCTGGCTCGCTTTTTTGCCGACCCAACGCTCATAGCTAATGGAGTAATGATTTTTATAATATCTATGGTTTTTCTTGTAGAATTTCATTCATGAATTTTAATTAATTCACTTGATTTTAAAAGTTTTAAGGTCTTTTTGATTTTCAACTGATTAAATTATCGGGTATTGATAAATAAAAAATTGAAAAATTTAAAATTTAAAATGCAATAAAAAAACCCTCTAAGTAAAATTACCTAAAGGGTTTTTAATAAAAAATTTTAATATTAATTTGCCATTTCGCTCACAAAATGAACGTGCATTAAATGTAAATCATCACGACTAAATTCATCGCCAAACTCACCCAATGCAGCTTCTACAGGATTCTCGTTGGTCTCTCTGTAAAAGTCCATTACATAACCAACAGTTTCTTCATCAGCCAAATCGTTTACATATTTTTTCAAATTCAATTTTGTACCTGAATATACAATGTTTTCAATTTCGGTCAATAGCTCATCAAGCTTAATATTTTGACTACGCGCAATATCAGCAAGGGCAATTTTTTTATCAATATTGGTAATGATTACTACTTTTTTTGCCGATTTATTTACCACCGACTTAATAACCACATCTTCTGTTCTTTCTATTTCGTTTTCCTTAACATATTTTTCAATAACTGCTAAAAATGGTTTTCCATATTTTTGAGCTTTTCCCGGATTTACACCTACAATTTTGCTCAATTCATCCATGGTAATTGGATATTTAAAAGCCATTTCTTGCAGTGAAGTTTCCTGGAAAATAATGTAAGGTGGTAAACTTTTAAGTTTTGCTTCCTTTTTACAAAGATCTTTTAGCATAGCAAAAAGCACTTCATCATATACCATTTCAACGTTTCCACCATCGTCATCATCATCGGTAAATCGCTCAAATTTAGTATCTAAAGCAATTTCAAAAGGAGTAGGCTTTTTAATAAATTCATCTCCTTTTTCGCTTACACTTAGTAATCCGTAAGTTTCAATATTTTTGGTAACCTGACCATTTAAGAGCAAACCACGTAAAACCGATTTCCAAAAATTTTCTTCTTTATCTTTTCCTTTTCCAAAATAAGCTGACTTATCTAAACCACCTAATTGAACTTCGTGGCTTTTTTTACCCACTATCATATCAACAGTAATTTTTAAAATTTGCTTACTTTTTGTAGAGTTAATGGTTTGCAAAGCCAAAACAGCATCTTCTCTTGCATCCATTTTTTCTTTTGGATGTTTGCAATTATCACATCTGCTATTACACCTGCTTTCGGCATATTCCTCGCCAAAATAATTTAGCAAAAACTTACGCCTACAAGCTGAAGTTTCGGCAAAGGCTTGCATTTCAAAAATAAGCAATTCACCAATTTCGCGTTCAGCTACAGGCTTATCTTTTAAAAACTTCTCTAACTTTTCTGCATCAGCCGGATTGTAATACATTACACATTCACCATCTAATCCATCTCTACCAGCCCTACCAGTTTCTTGGTAATAACCTTCAATACTTTTTGGAATATCGTAATGAATAACAAAACGCACATCGGGTTTATCAATTCCCATTCCAAAAGCAATGGTAGCTACAATTACATCAGCATCTTCCATCAAAAATTTATCTTGATGGTCGGCACGCATTTTTGCATCTAAGCCAGCATGATAAGGAAGTGCCTTCACACCATTTGCTTGCAAAATACTTGCAATTTCCTCTACCTTCTTACGACTTAAACAATAAATAATACCTGATTTACCGCTCATTCTTTGCTTAATGTACGA
>JBGSBN010000311.1:0-3174 GCA_041730515.1 Methylacidiphilales bacterium
AACGTATTTATCCGTTTGCAATCGGAAATATTTTATTTATATTGCACTTGTAAATAATTGATTTAGTACTATAAAGAAGTTGAAATGATTAAAATATGATGCTAAAGCAAAAAAGGAATTTTGTTTAGTTAACAGTTGCTAATCCCGAAAGCTTTCGGGAAACTGCAATGGATTTTGTTACAGTAATTTTTTATAATTGAAACTAAAATATAGCAGCTAAAGCATCTATTGCAGTTGCTTTTAAGCAACTGATAAAAGAAAGTATAACAAATTGGCTTTAGCCAAACAAAGATTTACAAATTGATGCTAAAGCAAGAAATGAATTGAATTAATTTGTCAGCAACAAAAGAAACTATTGCAGTTGCTTTTAAGCGACTGATGAAAGAAAGTATAACAAATTTATCTTCAGTTGGCTAATCCCGAAAGCTTTCGAGAGACTGCAATGAATTTTGTTACTGAACATTTGATAAATGAGAGTAATTTTCGGCAGCTAAAGCATCTATTGCAGTTGCTTTTAAGCAACTGATAAAAGAATGTATAACAACTTGGCTTTAGCCAAATAGAATAAAAAATATGAGTTGGGTAAGAGTTTATATGCACATAGTATTTTCTACTAAAAATAGGGAACCATTTTTAAATTCAGCTGAATTAAGAAAAAAGGTTTTTCAGCATGTTAAAAATAATGCAGAAGAAAAAGGAATTTGGCTTGATTGCATAAATGGCTATCAAGATCATGCCCATTGCCTTATTTCACTGGGTAAAGAACAAACTATTAGCAAAGTTGCTCAGCTTATAAAAGGCGAATCATCTTTTTGGATAAACCAAAACAATTTAACCACTGAAAAATTTATTTGGCAAGATGATAATTGGGTTGTTGGTGTGAGTGAAAGCCATCTTGAATCGGTAAGAAAATACATACATAATCAGGAATTACATCATTCAGTCCATTCATTTGAAAGTGAAATAAATGGTTTCATGGAAAAATATGGGTGGACTTTTTTAAAAGAGAAATAATGAACATTTATGGAAACTAAAACATGTGCCAGTTGTGGCGAAATATTAAAAGGCCGTATTGATAAAAAATTTTGTGATGATGCTTGTCGAAGTAATTACAATAACAAATTAAATAGCGATAGTACTGCATTGATGAAAACCATTAATAATGTGCTGCGCAAAAACCGTAGAATTTTAGAAAGTCTTATTCCACAAGAAGAAGGAAAAACAAAAGTAACCTTAAAAAAATTACAAGATTTAGGATACAACTTTAATTATCAAACGCACACTTATATCACCAAAGCTGGGGCAACTTATGTATTTTGTTATGAATATGGTTATTTGGCCTTAGAAGGCAATATATTTATGTTGGTTAAAAGGTTGGAGAGTTAAGTATAAATTGTAAAATAAATTTATAAAAAATATAATTACTTTTGAAACATGGATGCTTTAATTAAACAAGAAATATCTAATCTTAATCAAGCAGATAAATTAGAACAAATGGAATTGCTTTGGGTAAACTTAAGAGAATTTTATCCAACTGATGATATTAAACAAAAACATATTGAAGTACTAAAGAAGCGACTTGCTAATTTAAAGAACTCACAAAAAACGACCAAACCTTGGACTGAAGTAATGAGTAAATATGAAAATTGTTAAGTAACTTCATCCATTATTTAATATAAGTGCAAGTCGCAATCCTAACTACATTTTAAAACGAATAATCTAATTATAAATGCTCAAACGCTTAACCCGTTTAATTCTTTACCTATTCGTAATTATCAATATAATTGCTTGCTTCCATGCATATAAATTTACTCATTTTGATGAAACCATTACACAAAAACCAAAAGACCCAAAGGATTTAGTTTTTACTGAAAAACTAAAAGCTCTTTTATTGGGAGTAAGTTTGCCTCGTCCACAAAATATTAGTAGTCCAAATTTCCCTTTTTCTGAAATAACTTTAAATAGTAATAAAAAAATTGTTTGTTGGTTATCAAAAATTGATAACCCAAAAGGAACAGTTATTTTGTTTCATGGTTATGGTGGGCAAAAAAGTAAAATGATTGATAAAGCAAATGAGTTTATAAAATTAGGCTATAACACACTTTTGGTTGATTTTATGGGAAGTGGAAAATCGGAAGGAAACCAAACTACCATTGGCTTTAAAGAAGCAGAGCAAGTAAAAACAGCCTTTGATTATGTGAAAAGTTTAGGTGAAAAAAATATTGATTTATTTGGCACTTCTATGGGCGCGGCAGCTATTTTAAAAGCACAAAACGATTACCAACTAAAAGCTGCAAAAATTATTATTGAGTGTCCATTTGGAACCATGCTTCAAACTGTAAAAGTTAGGTTTAACAATATGCATGTGCCAAGTTTTCCTATGGCTTATTTACTAGTGTTTTGGGGAGGTACAATCAATGGTTTTAACGCATTTAATCATAATCCCCAAAACTATGCCAGCCAAGTTAAATGTCCGGTTTTATTAATGTATGGATTGAAGGATGATAAAGTTTCGTTGGATGAAACTAATCAAATATTTAACAATTTAAACGGACCTAAAAAATTGGTAACTTTTGCGAATGCCTCACACGAAAATTATTTGAATAAATATAAAAAAGAATGGCTTTTATCTATAACTGACTTTTTAAAATAATGGAATATTACTGCTTACCGATTATTAATTCACTAGTATTATAATTTACCCTAACGCCATCAATATAATAAGCAGTGTTTTCAGGGCAAGCACCTTTTATACTAGGAGTTTCTCCATTACGAGAATCTACTCCACGAATATAAGCAGCAATGGCATTGATGTTTTGATTGGGTGCTAACATAATAGGATTTCTAATTACATATCCATGTATGTTTCTATTGCTATAATTAATCATATGAATGTTTAAATATTTAACCATTCGAGAAGAAGTAATCGTAAAATTTCCAGTCTTGGTGAACATATAATCTTTTGCTTCCACAACATAAGTATAAATACCTTCCTCCATATTGTCAATTTCAAAACTACCTCTAAAATCAGTGCAAACTTGGTAAGTATTTGATTTGTTTTTTATAGTGACAATAGCATTTTTAACTGGACTATATGTATCTTCATCATATATACTTCCATTAACTGAATAATTAGCTTTTTGAGCAAATATGGCGCTGGAACATAACATCAAC
>JBGSBN010000312.1:0-3090 GCA_041730515.1 Methylacidiphilales bacterium
CATTACCACAAATTGAAGGATTTGTAAGGCAAATAATTGGTTGGCGAGAGTACATGCGTGGAATTTATTGGTGGAAAATGCCTGAATACGAAACGCTTAATTATTTTAACCATCAAACTAAACTTCCTGAATATTTTTGGAACGGTAATACCAAAATGAATTGTGTAAAAAATGCGGTCCAAAACAGTTTGGATAATGCTTATGCGCATCATATTCAGCGATTGATGGTTACAGGTAATTTTACACTTTTGGCAGGCATTGACCCGAATGAGGTAGATAATTGGTATTTAGGTATTTATATTGATGCCATTCAATGGGTTGAAATTACCAATACACGCGGTATGAGCCAGTTTGCCGATGGAGGAATTGTTGGCAGCAAACCTTATATTTCCTCGGCCAATTATATTGATAAAATGAGCGATTACTGCGGTAATTGTCATTACGATAAAAAGCTAAAACACGGCAAAAATGCTTGTCCGTTTAACAGTTTGTATTGGCATTTTTACGAAAGAAATCGTCCATTGCTCGAAAAAAATAACCGCATTGGCATGATGTACAATGTGTTAAACCGAATGGCACCCGATGAAAAACAAAAAACATTAGCCCAAGCCGATTATTATATAGAAAATTTAGAAAATTTGTAAACTTTATTTTGCCGTAGAATTAAAAAACAAATTATTGAAGTCGGTATTATTATTTTAATTTTTCCATTAGCGATGTGCGTGGGGTCGGCAAAAATCCCGAAAGCTTTCGGGAGGCCAGCATAGTCCCGAAAGCTTTCGGGATGTGGGTGGAAGCATTTTTTTGCCTTGATTTTTTGTTTCTTTTTCATCTAAGGAAAAAGAAAGCAGAGAAAAAAATAACTGATCTTATGCCGATATTCTTAAAAAATGATACTTTTTATAATCACTAATTTGAATGACTATATAAAATTGAAATGCAGTTAACTAGTTTTATAACCTTTATTCAAAATAAACTTTCAAGCTAAATTCCTTATTTTTTGGCATATCAATTAAATTGATTTAGCTTCGCGCCAGAATTATTGCTATGCAAATACAATTATTAAAATCAAAAATACACCGCGTAAAAGTTACGCAAACAGAATTACATTACGTAGGCAGCATATCTATTGACGAGGATTTGATGGATGCAGCCAATATGATAGAAAACGAAAAAGTTCAAGTAGTTAATGTAAACAATGGCGAACGCTTAGAAACATACATTATAAAAGGCGAAAGAGGTTCAGGCATGATTTGCCTAAACGGACCTGCGGCTCGCAAAGCTGCTGTTGGCGATCCTGTTATTATTATATCGTATTGCAGCATGGATTTTGAAGAGGCAAAAAAATACCAACCTATTGCCGTTTACACCGACCACAACAATAAATTAAACTAGTTAAATGCTTAAAAAAGTAATTCAATATTTAGTCATTCTTCTAGTAGGTGGCGGGTTTATGTATTACGTTTTTAAGGACCAAAATTGGGCCGAGCTTTGGCAAAAAATTGCAACTGCCAATTTATGGTGGTTAAGCGTTGGCCTTTTAGTTTCTATATTTAGCCATTGGTTGCGTGCATACCGCGCTGTGCTTATGTACGATGCCATGAATTACAAAATAAAAACCAGCAACAGTTTTTATGCAGTATTAATTGGCTATATGATGAATTATTTTATTCCTAGAGCAGGTGAAGTAGCTCGCTGTGCTAGTTTAAATAAATCAGATAATTTACCAGTTGAAAAATCGTTGGGAAGCGTAGTTACTGAGCGCATTTTCGATGTAATCATCATGCTGTTTTTATTGGGTTTGGTTTTCCTAATTCAGTTTAATTTAATTTGGGATTTTATTCAAAAAGCTTTGGCCAATAACCAAACGCAAGCTACCACCAACGCTTTTCCAATCAAATGGATTTTATTGGGTTTAATTATAATTTTAGCTGCTGTAGCTTTTTTGCTGCGCAATAAAATAAAATCGCATCCTTTATTTGCCAAAATACTAGGTGTATTAAAAGGCTTTACCGATGGTTTACTAAGCATCAAAAATGTAAAAAAACCATATTTATTTGTATTTCTGTCAATTAGCATTTGGGCTTGTTACATATTGATGATGTATTTCTGCTTTTTTGCATTGCAAAGCACCGAGCATTTAAACTTTGCTGCATGTTTAACTGTATTTGCCATTGGTTCTATTGGTGTAGCCTTGCCAGCACCTGGAGCAGGAGCAGGAACTTACCATTATTTTATTAGCCAAAGTTTATTACTTTTTGGAGTAGCCTCGGCCGATGGAGTAGCTTATGCCACCATGGTGCATGGCGCTCAAATGGTTTTATTAATTGCTTTAGGTTTAATAAGTAGCTTGATTTTATTTTTGAAAAAAAAGTAAACTAATTGGCAATTGACAATAGGCAATAGGCAAAAAAGATAAATAGCCGTTAGCGGTTACTGAGCTTGTCGAAGTATAGCCAACGGTAAAAAAGAGGCAAAATAACAAACCCACAATAATCAACTCGCAATAAATAAACCGCAATAATAATCCATGACTCATATTGAAAGCATACACAGCAAAATTCATAATTGGGAAACTTTAAAAACTCAGGTGGCAACTTGGCAAGCACAAGGTAAAAAAATTGTGTTTAGCAATGGCTGTTTCGATTTGGTTCATAAAGGGCATATTGATTACCTTAACCGTGCTGCCGACCTAGGCGATGTATTGGTGATGGGATTAAACACTGATGCTTCGGTAAGCAAATTAAAAGGCCCTCACAGGCCCATACAAGATGAGCAATCGCGTTTATTAATTATGGCTGCTTTGCAATGTGTAAGTGCTGTGGTATTATTTAACGAAGAAACGCCTTACGATTTAATAAAATTGGTTCAACCAGATGTATTGGTAAAAGGTAGCGATTACCAACCTGAAAACATAGTTGGTTACGATATAGTTACAGCAAAAGGTGGCACGGTTAAAACCATTGATTTTTTGCCAGGTTATTCAACCAGCGCTATTGAAAAAAGAATAAAAGCTTGTTAAGCTATTCAAAGCGAAGTGCTTCAATAGGGTCTAATTCACTGGCTTTTTTAGCAGGATAATAGCCTGAT
>JBGSBN010000313.1:0-3065 GCA_041730515.1 Methylacidiphilales bacterium
TATGTATTTAACCAAACAAAACTCTGTAGCCAATCATCCAATTAAATTAAATATTTTAAAGCCTAATTATCAAAAAATATTATTATTGGTAAAAAATGGTACAATTGGTGTTTTTACCTTATTTGCTAGTATTGTTTTGATAAAAATATTGTTCGTTTTGGTTAATGTATAAATAGTTTTATATATTGAGATTTTAAGCATTACAAATGCTTCCCCATAAATCGCATAAGCGTCAATTTAAGTGTTGTAAAACCCGCATTAGCTGGACTTATAAAGGAATAAACTATCTTTAAGTTTCAATTGTCCAAAAACTTTATTTATTATTCAAATATCAACAACTTGGTGAAACTTAAAAATAGTATGTTAAGTTTGTGATGAATAAAGAGAAGCATGCGCATAAAAATTATACTTATTATTTCCATTTTGCTGTCTGTAAAAAGTGTTCAGGCCCAATCAAAAAATGAATATTTTAGTTTAAGTGCTGGATTTGGAGGAACCAATTATTTGAATTTGGGAAATACGCCTCATTTAAACCTTAAAGCACAGTTAAAGACGAACGAAAATGGACAAGCTGTTTTTTTAAGTCTTACTTACGAATTACCATATCAATTAAATTACAAAACCGAAGCAGTTGGCATTGAAAACGGTACCATTCCAAGTTTAATTTATGTTCCTTATACCATAGAATATAAATATTATAATGGTACCATTAACTACTTATTTAACCTTTCGGACGATGAAGACGAAGAATCCAAAAATTACTATTATTATTTATTTGGTGGCTTTGGTGCTAGTTTGATAAAAAATAAATATACCATTCAAGATTTTGATACAAAAAAATATCGGATTTTTTATACAGACAGAATTAGAGACCGCAACTTTATTGGGCTAAATATAGATTTGGGTGCTGGCATTAACTACAATTGGAACCGGTTTAAAATTTTTAGTGAAGGAAGAATGTCGTTGATTCAAACTTTTTCGACAGAAACTTTTGAAACCAATAATAAGCCCAATTTTAGTGTTTCGCTTTGGCTGGGAGTTGGCTACATTATTGTAAAATAAGAAAACTGAAATCAGATTAATACCACGCCAATACAAGTAAAAAGTTTTCAATTAAACAATATTTTTAAACGAAAAAACGCATTTACAATTAATAATTAGTCAATGTATTAAATAATTGTTAATTAAAAAATACCAATAAATAGGTATTTTTATTATAAAAAAAATGTGCTAACCTTGTACAAATTTTTAAAATATGAAAAAAAATATACTCCAATTGTGTCTTTTAGGTGTAATATTTTTAGCTAGCAATCAAACCTTTGGCCAGGCTAACAATAAAAAAGATTCAACTACTACCAACCAAACCAGCAGCGATGATGATGATGATGAAGAAGATGACGAAGAAATCCAAGCTGTGATTAAAGAGAAGGAACGCCTTGCAAAGCAAATGGCTTCTGACTCTACCAAAAAAGCATTGAAAGCTGCTAAAAACTTAAGAAGTGGTTCAAGTGAAATTACATTTGGAAATACTTGGGCACTTAGTATTGGTGCTGGTACATTGGGTTTTGGTGGTACTATTAACAAAAAAATTACCAATCATTTTTCCGTTAACTTGGGTTATTATTCAGGTAACTTAAGTCAATCAGCCGAAACTAAATTTAATAAAGACAATGTAAACATAACCGCCAATGTAAAAGTAGGTGCAGCAGTCTTGTTGTTTGATTATTTTCCTTCTGTTGGTTCATCCTTTCATTTTACAGGTGGTGTAGCTTATAATTTTAATAACTATAAAATAGATATAACGCCTAAAGGCACTCAATCTTATGGCCTAATGACATATTCACCTGAGCAAATAGGCACAATAACTTTCGACATTACAGGGGCAAATTTTGCACCATATTTAGGTATAGGTTTTGGTAGAGGTATACCTAAAAAAAGAGTAGGTATAGGCCTTGATTTAGGTGCATTCTACTACGGAACACCCAAAACCAAATTAAGTGCCACAGGTTCATTTGAGCCGAGTAACAATGAGTATAATCAAGCTTTGGTGCAAAAAGCCTTTGATTCTTACAAATTCTATCCATATATAACCATTAAATTAAACATAAAAATAGCTAAATAATAATACAATGAAGAATTCAATTAAACATCAAATTTTATTACTGGCTATAACGGGAATAGCCTTTACATTCCTTTTTGTTTCATCTTGCAAAAACCCAATTGATACTTTTAAAGATTTTCAATTGAACTTGAGTGGTAATCTTGCAAAAACCAACTTCTATGTTAAGTTTTCTTCAAATGATTCTATTATTGGAGCATTACCTAAAAATGTAACTGTAAATGTTACAGGTAAAGATTCAAAATTTTTATTCGATGAGAATGGAAATAAAGATTTTAAGATTATTGATGGTAGGGTAAATTTTATTATTTCAAATGAAGCAAAAATCGACCTTGAAAACCCATTGATTTTTACTATTGAGGCATACTGCCCAAATACTTTACCAATTAAAGAACAAATTTTTGTATTTGATAGAAATGCTCAAACTCAATTTACCTTTTATTTCCAAAGTATATTAAACCCTACAGATGGCTCTAAGGTAATTACACAAAGTTTAAACTTTTTAGGAAAAAAAGCAACAGATACTCTAACGTGCACCGGTTCGGCTAATGGGATAAGTTTTAAATATACATTTCCAAAAAAAGGAGTTTATTTTTGGAGAAAATATCAAGAAAAGTATATTGATGGAATTGATGAAATAGTTAGAGATACTATAAGGGAAGCTACAATAACACAAACATATAATGGACAAACCCAAACCCGGACACAAAGAGTTGCTTCTGGAGGTAATATTGTAAGAATTAAGGTTGATACCATATACAAATATAATTATATTACTATTTTTGATACTGTGTCTCTTAATGATATAAACGCGGTTGTAACTATTAAACCTCAAGGTAAGACTATTCAAAATTGTATGTTTTATGATAACAATACAGGAGAATATTTTGCGAAACCATATTATTTTAGAAACACAACCGAGGTTTCATTAGACTTTAAAAATAAT
>JBGSBN010000314.1:0-3057 GCA_041730515.1 Methylacidiphilales bacterium
GAAAAATAAAATAAAGGCTCTGAGAATCGACTGTAAGAGAGTAGTTGAGAGTCCCGACCCAAATACTTTAAAGAAAAAGAGGCTGTTTTCAACTTTGAAAACAGCCTCTTTTGATAAACAGCCACTTTTTCAGTGCCCTCTAGAAATATGAGGCTTTTTTTATGGTTTAGGCTAAATAATCAATAAAAGCGTTTTATTTGAAATATTAATCAATCATAAAAAAACTATTTTTACAAACTAACTAATATTAATTTAGGCTGTGTTTAGCAAAAAAAAAGTACTATTGATAGATAATTAATATTAGAAATTTTGGTTGTTACTTATATTTTATAATGAATAAATACACAATAATACTGTCGTTAATGCTTTTACAAAGCTGTGTGAATAAAAACAAGGAAATTACTCCTCAAATAAATTCCATAGAGTTACCTACTCCATTTTCTATCTTAGCTCAAGAGGCCAAGTTATATAAATCAAGAACAGATAACGCTGTTTATTTTTTATTTGGTAACTATGCCAATACCATTTATAAATATAATTTAACTTTAAAAACATGTGAGGATAGTTTTGTAATTTCAAGTAAGGTTGGCATGATAGAAGACTTTCAGCTTGTGAACGACACCTTTATTTTTCATTTATACAATACTTCCATTTTTGCTTTACAGCCTATTAAGGATTCAGCATTATGCCAGGTTTATAGATACCCTGAAATGTATAACAATAAGTATATAAGTTATGGTTCGGTTTATTATAATGGTTTATTATATGCTCGGTTTCCAAACGATACCATAGTTGGCACAAAAAAAGGATGGGCAAAACATTTTGATAATCCATTTATAAACGTGTTTAAATTTGAAGCAGATAGTGTTAGAAACATAGCAAGTTTTGGTAACTATCCAAATGAATGTAAAACTGGGCTATTGGTTTCTTTAATGCATAAATTTCCAGAACCTATTAAAAATAAAATTTATGCCTCGCACGAGTATTCTGAATCTTTAGAAGTTTATGATTTAAACACCAAAGCTATGAGTAATTTTAAATTGAGTAGTAATTACTTTAAGCCTATTAAGTTAGTACCTGAAGATAAAATTGGAGATAGTTATTATGTGTATAGAAAAATTAATAATAACGCTTTTGTAGACCTAATTTACAATCCCGTAAGAAAAGAGTTTTACCGTTATTTTATACATCAGTTAAAAGAAAATGCTGATGATTTGGCTTCTATCATAATTTATAATGAAGAAACCAAAACCACATCGGAAGTAGTAATTAAACGAGAAGACTACACAAGAGCATGTCAAATATTTCCAACAGAAAAAGGTTTTGCTTTATTGAGAAACTTAACCACCAAAAAATCTAAAAAACAACCATTAGCCGTAGATGAATTTATATTGGACTAAAATAGCAATGCTAATTTTTTTTATTAGCGCCTGCTCGCCTAAAGGAAATCAATATCAAGGTGCATTTGAAATAGCAGAATCTTTAGTTGGAGATAACAAAATGCAAGAGCAAACCTACTTTTTAATAATGCCCGATGAACAAGGGTGTAATTCTTGTAATCTGCATTTTTCAAATCAATTGAAACAATTAGGCACCAAGAAAAATTTATTAATTATTACTGATAATTTAGCGTTGCCAAAAACAAAAAACTGTTATTTAGATTCGTTAGATAAATTACGCTATAACGATTTAGGGTTTTTGGGAACAGCATTATTGGTAGTTAAAAACAAACAATTTGAAAAAGTACTATCGCTTGATGCCAATACTATTAATGATTTGGATTCAATAATAAATATTATTAATTAACAGTATTTTTTACCTTATACTATAAAATACCAATAGTATTTATATTCGCCCATACATGCAATTCATCAAAAAACACAAATACAAACTGCTGTTGGCCTTAGCGGTTTTTGGTTTTTATTTGATGTTGCCCAAACCTTTGTTTAAAACCAAATACAGTTTGGTGCTTTTTGATGAAAAAAATAATTTACTCCAAGCTCAAATTGCACCTGATGGCCAATGGCGCTTTCCGCAAGCTGATTCTGTTCCCGAAAAATTTAAAACTTGTCTTATAACCTACGAAGACAAAAGATTTCACTACCATTTCGGAATAGATTTTTTGGCATTGGCGCGAGCCATTAAACTAAATTTTAGTAAACAAAAAACTATTAGTGGGGCAAGTACCATAACCATGCAAGTGGCTCGAATGGCCAATAAAAGCAAACGCAATATTTGGAATAAAGTATATGAAATGCTGTTAGCTGTTAGAATTGAATGTGGATTTTCGAAAAACGAAATCATCAATTTGTATGCGGCACATGCGCCTTTTGGAGGAAATGTAGTTGGGCTTGAAGCTGCAAGTTGGCGTTATTTTAATAGGCCTGCTCATTTATTAACTTGGGCCGAAGCGGCTAGTTTAGCCATTTTACCTAATGCACCTTCTATCATTCATCCATCAAAAAACAGAAATTGGTTATTGCGTAAACGCAATCAATTATTAGATCAATTATTAGCTGAAAAAATTATTGATATAGAAACTAATAAATTAGCCAAACTTGAACCAATACCCGATAAACCATTGCAGTTAGCGCAAGATGCACCACATTTAATTCAATTTATTGCCAAGCAAAATAAAAAACAAAAACTGCCCAATAAAGCCATAACAACGAGCATAAACGGTTATTGGCAAAAACAGGTTAACCAAATATTGTTTTTACATAACAAACATTTGGCAGCCAATGGCATTAACAATGCTTGTGCTTTGATTATTCATGTGCCAAGCGGAACCATTAAATCGTACATAGGCAATATTTATAAACCCAACGAAAACACATACGATAATTTTGTAGATATTATACAAGCACCTCGTAGTCCTGGCAGCACTTTAAAGCCATTTTTGTACGAAGCCATGTTAGAAGATGGCATGATATTGCCCAATACTTTAATCAACGATATTCCAACTCAAGTAGCTGGCTATTCGCCTCAAAATTTTGATTTGGGTTACAGTGGTGCAGTACCTGCAAATAAAGCACTTTCAAGGTCGTTAAATGTACC
>JBGSBN010000315.1:0-3049 GCA_041730515.1 Methylacidiphilales bacterium
AAAAGTTTATTTTATGGTAGCTATTTGCTTCAAAACTCATTAATTTGTTGGCATATAAAATAAACATATCCACAAACAGTGATTTTATTAACCGGTTCAACAGGATTTTTAGGTGCTCACATGGCTTGTTATTTGCTTCAGCATCAAAAAAAAATAAAGCTAATTAGGCGTAAATCAGCTAGTTTAGCTGAGTTTGAAAAAATATTTAATTATTATTTCAATCACTTTAGCAAGGATGCAAAAAATGCATTATTCCAATCTATTAATTGGGTAGAAGCCGATATTTTAGATATTCCTGAGCTTGAAGAGGCATTTTTGGGTGTAACTGAAGTGTATCATTGCGCAGCTATGGTAAGTTTTGCGCAAGCCGACAAAGAAAAAATGGATAAAACCAATGTAGAAGGAACAGCCAATATGGTAAACCTTGCATTGCAAAATAAAGTAGAAAAGTTTTGTTATATAAGTTCTATAGCTGCCATTGGCCGCAGTTTAAGTGGCGCTACTATTGACGAAAACTGCAAATGGGAAAACAGCAATTTAAACAGCAATTATGCCATTAGCAAATACAAGGCCGAAATGGAAGTGTGGCGAGCAAAGGAAGAAGGGCTAAATGTTTGTATAGTAAATCCTGGAGTAATTTTAGGTTATGGCGATTTTACCAAAGGCTCCATCGTTTTATTTAATTCAGTTTATAAAGGAATGCCATTTTACACCAATGGTATAAACGGATATGTTGATGTGCAAGATGTTAGCAAAGTTTGCCTTCAATTAATGGAGCAAAATATTTTTGGACAACGTTATATTTTGATCAGTGAAAGTGTGAGGATTAAGCACTTATTTTTTACCATGGCTAAATATTTAAATGTAAAACCAGCTCAATTTAAAATCACCCCATTTTTAAGCGAAATAGCTTGGCGTGTATTTGCCATAGTGCGTTTTTTAAAACTATCTAATTTTAGTCTTACCAAAGAAACTGCCAGGGCTTCGCAAAAGGAGTATTATTATAACAATAGCAAAATTAAACAAGCGCTTCAATTTCAGTTCAAGTCTGTGGAGCAGACCATTAAAGAAGTTTGTTCCCAATTTTTAATTGATTTAGAACCATAAAAAAAGCATTTCTTTTTTCTTTTTGAACCACATAGAAAATAGAAACATAGTTTATAAGCTATGTTTCTATTTTCCATGTGGTTTTTTATTCTGCTAAAAATTGGTTTATCCAATTTTCCTCTACCAAGATAACAAAATGAAAAGAGGCCGCCTTTTAATGACAGCCTCTTTATATTTATTTAGCTTTTTTAGCTTCAAACTTTTCTAACTCCATTAAAAAATCGCTGTACGAGTTCATAAAATAAATATAGGCATCGTAAGGACTTTCATAAGGACTAAAGTATTTATGTACATCGCCATCGCTCCAAAACTTAGTACACATATAATAAAAATGATCGCTTGTTAGCATTTTTTGCCAAGTATCAATAATGGATTTATCGGCAGTTGCATAAACTCTTTTTTCTATGGAGTAAATTTTAGCTATACTTTCATCTTGCATAGGGTTTCCAAGCCAAGCTGATAAATCGCGCTCCATATCGGCCCAACTTGTTAAATCGTGCGCATCGTACACATCTCTAACCGGGTAAGCAGCTACTGTTTCTGATGTGGTTTTAAAACTAAAATCTTTGTGTTTTAAAATTTGTTCAGGTAAATGATACATAAAATCAAAAATTCCTGTTTCAGCCCATTGGTGTTCACCAAAAGTTTCATAGTCCATAAATAAATTGATAGTTTCGCCAACCCCAGCAGTTTGATGGCACCAATCAGCAAATTTATCAGCTGTTAAAGGCCAGCTTTCCCAGCCACGGTTACTAAATCTAAAGGCAATATCATCGCTTAAATTATAGTTTTTAAGCAACGATTTAATTTTGGTAACATTAGGTGCTTTATATAAAAAATTGGGTGAACGCTCCAATAATAATCTATCAACTCCTTCGCAAATAATGCCCTCGTAGCCCATTTCTTCTATTAACTTGGCCAACTCATTATTGTATTGCAACTCGGTATTTCTAAATACTTTGGGCGTATAATTAAAATGTTTTTTTAGGAGCGCTTTGTGTTTTTCAATTTGTTTTGCAAATTCTTCTTTACTAAAAATATAAGCCAATGAGTGGTAATAAGTTTCGCTAATAAACTCCACACAGCCAGTAGCTGCAAGGTCTTTAAAACTTTGCAATACATCGGGTCTCCAAGTTTCAAATTGTTCTAATGCTACTCCACTTATTGAATAACTAATTCTAAAATCACCTTTGTGTTTTTTTATCAAATCAAGCATTAGTCTGTTTGTGGGCAAATAGCATCGTTCGCTTACTTTATCTAATACTTGTTTATTTTTTTCATCATCAAAATAATGATGGTTATTTCCTATTTCAAAAAAAGTATATTCTTTTAAACGATAAGGTTGATGTACTTGAAAATAAAAGCAAATTGATGGCATAAAGGTATATTTTTGATTTGTGATTTGTGATTTATGATTGGTGATTTGTTGTATGGCTTAATTGTTTAATTGCTGAACTGTTTAATTGATTAACTGTTTAATTGCTTAACTGTTTAATTGCTTAACTGTTTAATTGTTTAACTGTTTAATTGCTTAATTGCTTAACTGTTTAATTGTTTAACTGTTTAATTGCTACTTTATTACTCTATTAACTCTATTAACTCTATTAAGGAATAATCGACTCGTAAACTTCCATTACTTTTAAGGCTGTATTTTCCCAAGTTATGTATTTTAAATCGGCATTGGCTTTATCTACCATTTCTGTGCTCAAACCATTGTAATCAAGCGAAGCTATCATGTATTGAGCCAATTTGTGAGTATCCCAAAAATCAATTTTTAAAGCACTACTTAGCACCTCTCCTGCTCCACTTGTTTTACTCATAATTACAGGCAATATTGTATTTCAAGGCTGCTTCTTTATTCCAGGGTTGTGTAGCTACAACATCACCTTTATCGGTTATTACAGCACTAATGCCAGTATTAGCGCTTCTAGCCACCCATCTT
>JBGSBN010000316.1:0-3027 GCA_041730515.1 Methylacidiphilales bacterium
CAAAAGATAGTTACTTCAATCCTATCTTAGATGCTAACAATAAGTGGGTAATAAGCATTGAAGAAATTGCGCAAATAACCAATGATGAATTTGCATTTTTGAGGGACTTACCTACGATAGATTTTACACCCAAAAAAGAAATAATTTGAACCCTAAAAACCATAAATAAAATGAACATTAAAGAACTAATTTTAAGCGAAATTTCAAAAGAAAGTAAAAAGGCGAAAGCAGCTATTGACGCATGTGCCAATAAAGGAGTTGATATTATATTTACAGATGAAATTTTTGAGGAAAACACTTCAATAAAATCATCATTTGTATTAGATGAATTTGAAGTTTATACTAACTCAGGCTCAACTATTCCTGAATTAGCTATTGGATTTGAGTACATTTACGATAATAATTTATCATTAGCCTTTTAATTAAAAAGTAATGATACTAGGACCAGTAATTCCACCAAAACCGAAGCCGAAACCAAAGCCAAAACCTCACAAGTTATACGATAGTGAAGACTATCTATATACTGATTGCGGGACTGACTTTGCAAACTATCAAAACGAAGAAATAGAAGTGTTTGGATATGTAGAAAACGAGGGCTTTGCGACACCTGAAAATGGTGTTTATAGACTTGAAGATGAAACCGAAATAACAGTAAATAATGGCATTGTTATTTTCGTTTCCTAAGACATACAGTAGAAATAAGTTCATAGTTGCATTAGTAGCTATGTACTTATTTTTTTGCGTTGCACCTTTTGAAAGTACTTTTGATTTTGTTTTATTTACCAATGATTTTAAAGTTGAGGGAATGCTTAGTTGGTTTTTGCAATGGCTAAACTATTACTGTTTTATTGCTTTGATTTCGTTTGTGGCTTGTGTTGAAATAAAAAACAAATTAATTAAGGCTATATTTTTTGCCATAATTTGGGATTCAATTTTCAATATTGCAAACCTTATTTGTTTTAGTAAAAACTATTTACCTATAATTACGATTTTACGTAATGGCAGTACTGTTTTAGCAATGTTATACGCTTATTTTGTACTATTTAATGAAACTACTACATGGGTGAAGAACAAATAATATTTACTAAACTAACTGCTGATATAAACAGCCTTAGAAAATCAATCCAACACGCTGAAATTTTAGCACAAAAGCGTGATGAAAAGATAGACCAATTAACCAAACAAATTGAGCAATTAAGTTTAGCACTTTTTAAGAATGATTTTGAACCACAAAACACCATTTTAGCTAGAATACAAAAGATTGAAGCGTTTATTAAATTACTTGATGAAACAAGATTTAAATTAAGTGGAAGTTTAGCATTAACTATGTGGGTTGTTGGTGCGATGGGTGCATTTTGTACTATCGTTTTAGCAATTTATAATACATTTTTTAAGAAATAATATGAGTAATTTAAAGGAATTAGTTTTGGAATGGTTAAGGACATTTAGCAACCAACCAAGCGCAGTAAGTAGCAAGCGTTTAGAACGATTTGCAGTGTTTACAAGTATGCTTTTATTAAGCATTTATTTTGTTATAAATTCAATTTTAAAATGTTCAATTAGTGCAGCTGAATTAATGATAGTAGTGGGCACATGGCTAGGTTATGCAGGATTTAACACAATTCAAATCAAAAAAGATAATGAAAGTAACGAAAATAAGTAAGCCGGGAATTGAATTAATAAAAAGTTTTGAAGGCTTAGTATTGAAGCCTTATTTATGCAGCGCAAAAGTGCCTACAATTGGTTATGGTACTACTATTTATCCTAATGGTGTAAAAGTAAGTTTAAAAGATTTACCAATAACACAAACAATAGCTGAAACCTATTTAGCACATGATTTAATTTATTTTGAAAAAAATGTTGATGCTTATACAACTGACTTAGTAAATCAAAATCAATTTGATGCCTTAGTTTCCTTTGCTTACAATTGTGGAGTCGGTAATTTAAAAAGTTCTACTTTGCTAAAAAAAGTTAATGCAAACCCAAATGATGCAACAATAAGCAATGAGTTTTTAAGGTGGAATAAAGCAGCAGGAAAACCCCTAAAAGGATTAACCAATAGGCGAATAGCTGAAGCTACTTTGTACTTTAAATAGCTTTGAATTTTCACCTCGAAATAAAAAGTAAAATTAGCCTTGCATTTATGTAGGGCTTTTTTATTATCTTTGCATAATGACATTGCAAGACTTTGTTTTTGAAATTAAACAATATAAAAAATATTGGAACTTAAAAAGGCGTGTTTTAAGGCGGTTAAAGGAAAACAAAAGCCATCGCAAAGAGAGAATTAAACAGATTGTTAAACGTAAAATGAAAAATATAAAATGAAAAAACTAATATTCGCCTTACTTTTATTTTCAAGTTGCTACACCAAAAACCAAGCTATAAAGAAATTTTGCAACCAAGATACAATCCAATTTTCAACCGTTATTCATGATACAATTATTGTCGATTCCATTCAAGTTGATACAGTTTTTAATGAAATTATTGATTCGGTTTATTTGGTTAAAGATAAAATTGAAATTCGGTATTTAAAAAGGTTTGGCAAAGTATATTTAGAGGGCAAATGTAAAGGCGATACAATCTACTACGAAAAAAAAGTAATGTTTGAAGTACCCTGCACAACTCCAAAACTATCATGGTATAAACAGTTAGCTGCTGATTATTGGTGGATTTTACCATCTTTAGTAATAATTATATTTTTAAGAGCATGGTTTATTCAGTATCAAAATAAGCAATAGGTTATAATTAGTTAAAATTTGCCTCAATATTGATTTATTGGGGCTTTTTTATGAAAAATATTTAACTGATTTATAGCTAATTACAAGTTATTTTTATTTTATGTTTGGTATTACAATTAGTAATACTACATTTGTACAAGATAACAACAAATAAATAAAAATATGAAATATTCAATCATTAAAGAAAAAGAAGGATTTAGTTCACAAATTAGAAAATACAGCGAACATAAATTTAAAAAAGATGTTTTAGCAGAACTAACAAGCATAGCTAATTCATGGACAAGAAATG
>JBGSBN010000317.1:0-3007 GCA_041730515.1 Methylacidiphilales bacterium
CGACTGTGGACTTCAAGATATGCAATTTCTTTTTCCGACTTTTCTTTGGGGTTTAGCAGCACTTTCTGTGCCTTTGATTATTCATTTATTCAATTTTCGTCGTACGAAGAAGGTTTTCTTTACTAATGTGGCATTTTTGAATCAATACGCTGCAAAAAATCTACAGTATTAAGTTGCAATAACTTAATGAACTGTATTTGCAAAGGCGATAGCTTTTGCTGTTGTTTTTGATATAGACCTTGTTTTAACATGTTATATTATTTTCAAAAATATAAAAATCCTTGTTAAAAATTGTGCCAAAAATCAAATATTATAAACAATTGAAACACCATTGGCTACAAATATTTGAAAATGAATTGTAAAATATTTACAAATAAAACTTCATATCGGTTAAACAAGCTTTTTGGTAGCTTATTATTGCAATGATAATTGATGTAAAAATGAACCTACAAAAACCATTAGCCGAACGCGTTAGACCACAAAATTTAGATGAATATATTGGTCAAGAACATTTAATAGGTAAAGGTGCTATTTTACGAGAAGCTATTCAGAATAAAAGCATTCCCTCTATTATATTTTGGGGCCCTCCTGGAGTTGGTAAAACTACTTTGGCGCGCATAATTGGTTATGAATTGAACTTACCTTTTTATGGTTTAAGTGCCATTAATGCAGGCGTAGCAGATGTAAGACGAATAATTGAGGAGGCTAAAAAAATTGGAAAAGTTTTATTATTTTTAGATGAAATACATCGATTTAACAAAAGCCAGCAAGATGCTTTGCTAGGTGCTGTGGAAAATGGAAGCATAGTATTAATTGGTGCTACCACCGAAAATCCAAGTTTTGAAGTAAACAATGCGTTGCTTTCGCGCTGCCAAGTTTATATTCTAAAAGAACTAGAAGCCGACCACTTACAATTAATTATAAACAATGCCATAACCAAGGATGATTGGTTAAAAAGTAAACCAATTGAATTTAAAGAAACCGAAGCGTTGTTTTTACATAGTGGTGGCGATGCAAGAAAATTGCTAAATATTTTGGAGTTAATAATTAATCAAACCAATACTAATCCAATTGTAATTAATAATGAAAACACTACACGTATTTTACAACAAAAAATAGCGAGTTATGATAAAAATGGGGAGGAACATTACAATATTATTTCGGCCTTCATAAAATCAATGCGCGGTAGCGACCCGAATGCTGCTGTTTATTACTTGGCTCGAATGCTTGATGCTGGCGAAAGTATTGAGTTTATTGCAAGACGTATGTTAATTTTAGCAAGCGAAGATATAGGCAATGCCAACCCTAACGCTCTGCTTTTAGCTACTAATTGTTTTCAAGCTATACAAATGATTGGCATGCCCGAAGCGCGAATTATATTATCGCAAACGGTAGTTTATTTAGCTACTTCGGCTAAAAGTAATGCCAGTTATGTAGCTATTAACGAAGCGTTAAGCTTGGTAAGAAAAACTGGAAATTTACCTGTGCCTCTTCATTTACGCAATGCTCCAACCAAGCTAATGAAGGACTTAAATTATGGTAATGATTACCAATATGCACATGTATTTGAAAATAATTTTGTGGAGCAGGAGTTTTTACCCGATAATATTAAAGGGCAAAAGTTTTACGAGCCGGGCAATAACCCTCGCGAAAACGAACAACGCCAATTTTTAAAAATAAGGTGGAAGGAGAAGTATGGGTATTAAATTAGCAGCTGGCTGCTGGCGACTAGCTTCTGGCATTTGGTTTAAGTCATTGCGAGCCACGAAGCAATCCCACAGAGAGATTGCCACGCTTCGCTCGCAATGACGTTCGTTAGTAAACGCAAATCGAAACACCGTTTAAAATTCCTTCTTCCTCTATGGCGGAATAAGGATGACGCTCCCGCACTGATAAACAAAACACTAATAAACGTCATGCTGGAAGCATCTTCTTGGCTGTAAATGATTACTTGCCATTAGCTAACTTGCTTACGTCATTGCGAGGCACGAAGCAATCCCACAGAGAGATTGCCACGCTTCGCTCGCAATGACGTTCGTTAGTAAACGCAAATCGAAACACCGTTTAAAATTCCTTCATCCGCTTTGGCGGATTCAGGATGACGCTACCGCACCGATAAACAAAACACTAATAAACGTCATGCTGAAAGCATCTTCTTGGCTATAAATGATAACTTTCCATTAGCTAACTTGCTTGCCGAACAAAGGAGATGCGCTGCATGACTTGTTTTTTTTGAATATAGATGATTAAGCACAACCTAAACCATCGTCCATGGTCTATAAACCATCAACCAACTAACAAGCTATTTAAAATTTGTTTTTAAGTTAACAAAACAAAAAGCTTAAACTTTATATTTGCATTATTAAGAAACCCGAATAACGTTTATTCGGGTTTTTGCTATTTTATTCTATTACGTGAAAATTCAAGAATTATTAGGACTGTATAGTCAAAACGAAAAGGTAAATGCCATTGCCAGTAAACTAAACAGCGCCAAAGTTACCAAGCTGTTTGCCAAAGGTTTAGTAGGCAGTATTGATGCTATTTTAGCAGCATGTATTTACCATTTTAATTACCGAACTCAAGTTTTTATATTTAACAATGCCGATGATGCCAAATACTTTTTTGCCGATTTAGAAAGTTTATTAGAAGGTAAAACCATTTTATATTTTCCTGCTTCGTATCGCAGAGAATATCAGGTAGATTTATTGGAAAACAACTTGGTACTTGAACGTGCTGAAACTTTAAATAGACTGAATCAAAAAACAGGAAAAGGCGAGTTGATTGTAACTACCATTGATGCCATAACAGAAATGGTAATTAACGAGGTGGAACTTACCCAAAATACTTTTGAGGTAAAAGTAGGTGCTAACTTCGATATGGAGTTTTTTATTGATTTTTTAACCGAACACCATTTTGAACGCAGCGATTTTGTGTACGAAGCAGGGCATTTTAGTATAAGAGGTGGCATTATTGATGTGTTTTCGTTTAGTAACGATATGCCTTATCG
>JBGSBN010000318.1:0-3004 GCA_041730515.1 Methylacidiphilales bacterium
TCTGCTCATTAATTGTTTTGGTATTAGCTATAGAATCGACTGAGATGATCTCTACCTGGGCTTTTATAAAAATATGCTCTTGATTAGCCAGGAACTCATTGATGTCATACTCATTATTTAAAGTATAGTAACCATAGGATATCAATATACCATTTTTAATATCTTCTGTGTACTTTGCTATTAGTAAAGGGATTTGAAGAATTATTTCTGAGACTTTCGAATTGGATTCCCATTTGTAGTTTATTAAGCTTTTAAAGAAGTTTTTATTATCGAAGAGCGTTGGGTAGCAGAACTATATTGATTAAGAGTTAAAAGATGAAACCACAAAACGCAAGAAATTTTCAATAACATCCATGTTTTGGAAAATATCGTAAAACACCATTTCGGGCTCTATCATCCAAAACTCCGATAAATGCCTGCGTGTTTTACTTTTTTCAGCTCTAAAAGTAGGACCAAATGTATAAATTTTACCTAAAGCAAAAGCCATTGCTTCGCCATAAAGCTGACCACTTTGACTTAAATAGGCTGTATCGCCATAAAAATCTGTTTCAAATAAATTGGATGTTCCTTCGCAGGCATTACCTGTAAATAAAGGCGCATCCATTTGCACAAAACCTTCGTTTTGGAAAAACTGATGAATAGAATAAATAATTTGATTTCTAATTTTCATAATAGCCCATTGACGTTGGCTACGTAACCATAAATGGCGCTTGTCCATTAAAAAATCTACTCCATGTTCTTTTTTAGAAATAGGGAATTCATCGGCTACCGAAATTACTTTAACATTACTTGCTTGAATTTCGTATCCGCCTATTTGTTTTTCATCTTTACGAACACTTCCTGTAATTTCAATTGATGTTTCAATCGATATTTTTTTGCATTCGTTAAACACCTCTTCGCTAACGCTATCGGCACTAACCACGCACTGACACCAGCCGGTTCCATCGCGCAAAATGATAAAATAAATACCTTTACTATCTCTGCGGTTGCTTGCCCAACCTTTTAGGGTTACTTCTTTTCCTTCGTAATCTTTTAAGTCTTTAATTAAAAATGCTTGCATGTATCAATAAGTCTTTTGGTATAATTAGGCACAAAAGTAATTTATTTTAGGGTATTAGCCATCATATTTACATTTAGTTTTACATACTTTTAGTTGGACGTTAGTTTAATTTGTTTGAAATGAACCAAAATTGAAATGCAAGTAGTATAATACTGTTTTTTGCAATGGATAATCAACCTAGCTGCAAGTGTTAGTTTGTTCTTTCAAAGGATAATTTATACCGCTTTGATGTGTTATTTAGTCCAATTTATTTTTTGCGGCATAATACCATCTAAGATTTACACCCAACCCATTGGCCTATTTCGTAAATCAAAATGGTATTATTTTAAAAAATGAATATAAAATAACATGTAATGCCATGTGTTCCTGTTAAAAAACAAAACTTGAACCTCCTATTCACAAAATAAACATAGCTGATAATCTATGTACACATGTTTTTTTTACTACTAATTAGCTGTTTAAGTATAAACGTAAATGGTTTGCTATACTAATAGAATAAACATTGGTTTAAATACAGTATTTCAAAAAGTAGTTTAGTTAGTATTTACTATTAAAATAAATAGTATCAAATTATAGAACCCACTTTACATTATTTTTTTAAAAATGATGGTTATTTATTTCAGTTTTGAACTCACAGTCCCAAATTGGCACAAAAAAAAGAGTGCTAAAAACATATATTGCTAACTATCAATTGTTTGAAAAATCGGCAAATAAATTGTTTTTATACTCGTATAAAACAACAAGAATATGAAAACAAAATTTTTAATCGCAGTATCCTTGATAGTTTTAGTTTCTTCTTGTATGAAGGATGTAGAAAGCTTACCATCGACCCCAAATAATACCAACTAAAATGTAAAAGCCTCCAAAATGAGCGAAGTTAAAGTTCCTGAAGGTTTTAAATGGCAATTATCAAAAGAAGTGGATGTTAACGTATCGGTAAACGATAATTCAAGTATTCAAATAATTAGAATTTACAGCCAAAACCCAGCCGATGGCGGAAAGCTAATTGCTACTGGAGCAGCAACAAGTAATAAACCTTTTTTGGCAAAAATTTCTGTTTCGAACACCATCTCTAATTTATACATACAAAAAACAGGATTAGATAATGGAAAAACAGCAATTGTTATTCCTATTTCAGGTGCAATTGTAAATGTAGCTTTTAATAGCAACAATACTCAAAAAATGGGTAAAACCGGCAGCCCTGATTGCAGTATTGGATGTAATACAACAGTAAACAATCCAAGCGGAAATTTAACCTATAACGCTGGAAATACTGTTTGTTTAACTGGAAATATTAATATTGGAAACCTTACCATTGGCAATAATACTACTGTTAGAATTTGTGGTACAGGCTCAATTAATAATTTAAACTTTAATAATACCAACGCACAATTAATTATTACAAGCACTGGCAATATTAATTTTACATCTACCACACCAATTGATGGTATTTTTACCAACTATGGAACTGTTACCACATCGGCCAATAGAAACTTTAATGTTAATAGCAATGCTATTTTTACCAATAATGGAGTTGCTCATTTTGGAAAAGATTTTAATCCAAATGGTCAATCAATAATAGTTAATAACGGAAGTATAGAAGTAGACCAAAAACTAATAAATAGCTCAGGTTGCAATTTTACCAATAACTGTAAACTAATTGTTCATAACGATTTTCAGAATAATGGCTTATTTAAAAACTATGGTTATGTAAAATGCGATGAAGAAACTACCATTCAAGGAGGAACAAATAACCAATTTGAACAGTACAATGGAGCAATGATATCAACTAAAAACATTCAGGTAAACGGAACAATTACTGGAATTGGAACCACAAGTTTAATTAAAGTAAGTGCTCAAAGTAAAGGTAACTCTCAAGGATTGGTAAATGGAAACCAAAACTATTGCGATGCTAATGGAATAGAAGGACCATGGAATGCAAGT
>JBGSBN010000319.1:0-2976 GCA_041730515.1 Methylacidiphilales bacterium
TACCGATGCTAACCGCTTGGTGCGTTATACCCGCACCGATGTTAGACCAGGTGTAGAGGAAAGTTTTATTATGCCTAAAAAAGCTTTGAACTTGTTAAAAAACTCGTTACCAGCTGATTTAAGCGAAGTAAAAGTTAATTTCAACAAATCAAACGCATTTTTCTCATTTAGCGATTTTAGTTTAATCTGTCGTTTAATTGATGAAAAATATCCAGATTACAAAGCAGTTATTCCGGTAGAAAATCCTAATAAGTTAACAATTGATAAAGGTGAATTCCAATCGGCTGTTAAACGTATTTCAATTACTTCAAACAAAACTACTTACCAAATTCGTTTAAAATTTGTGGGCAGCGAGTTAACCATTAGTTCCGAAGATATTGATTACGAAAACGAAGGTGTTGAAAAATTGGCTGCTAACTACGAAGGCGAAGATTTAGAGATTGGATTCAACTCAAAATATTTAGGCGAAATTATTGGTGCCATTGAAGCAAGCAATATGACTTTAGAAATGAGTCAACCAAACAGAGCAGGTGTTATTTCTCCAGCCGAAAGCGAAGATGGCGAAGACATTTTGATGTTGGTAATGCCTATGATGTTGAACAATTATTAATCAACTTAATTAAATATTTTAAAAGAGCTTCCATACGCAATTGTGGAAGCTCTTTTTGTGTAAAAACTACCCCAAATTTTATAATCATGAAAAAATTTGTTTTATATGTATTGTGCTTATTAGTAAGCAATGGTTTTTTGGCTCAAGCCAAAAGTGTAAATGCGGCAAAAGTTGTTGCTGGCCCTATGTTAGGCTATGCTGAGCAACGCGAATGTTTGGTTTGGATTCAAACCAGTTGTAATAAAACAGTAACCTTAAAATATGCCGAAATTAATGGTTTATCGGAAGGTGAAATGACCTTAACCAATAAAAGCGAAAATCCTTGCGCGCCTTGGATTTCAAAGTTTGTGTTAACCGATTTAAAACAAAACACAGCTTATACTTACGAAATTTATTTAGATAAAAAATTGGTCAATTTTCCTTACGATTTACGTTTTAAAACCAAAAAAACTTGGGCTGAATGGAGCAAAGAAGATGCTTTTGACTTGAACTTTTTGGTAGGTTCGTGCACTTATATTAACGATAGCGCTTACGATAGACCAGGCAAACCGTACGGACAAGTAAGCGATATTTTTAGTAAAATGGCTGAACAACGAGCTGATTTTATGCTTTGGCTTGGCGATAACACTTACACCCGCGAGGCTGATTTTAGCAGTGCCAGTGGCATTAAATACCGTTATTTACATACTCGCAGCGATGCCAGTTTACAAAAGTTTTTAAGCCGTCAAAATAATTATGCCATTTGGGATGACCACGATTTTGGTGAAAACGATGCCAACAAAACCTTTGATTTAAAGGATATTAGCAAAGAATGTTTTGTAAATTATTGGGGTAATAAAACGTATGGCGAAGGCGGAAAAGGCATTTATTTTAGCTTTAAACAAAGCGATGCAGAGTTTTTTATGTTGGATGATAGAACTTTTAGAGATGAAAGCGATATTGATGAAGAAAAGTACAAAACCAAAACCCAATTGGGCGAAGCGCAATTAAGTTGGCTAAAAAACAAATTGAAACACAGTGCTGCCACATTTAAGTTTATAGTGGTTGGTGGTCAGTTTTTAAATACCGAAACCAATAAAGAATCGTTTAACTTATACAAACGCGAACGTGCAGAAATCATTAAGTTTATTGCAGATCAAAAAATAAGTGGTGTAATGTTTTTAACAGGCGATAGGCATCATACTGAGTTGTTAAAATACGAGCCAAACTCGCAGCCTGATTATATTTGTAGCTATCCTATGTACGATTTAACAAGTTCGGCTTTAACAGCGGGTCCAAGTAATATTTTAAAAACCAAGGAAGCTGAAAATCCATTCAGGGTTCAAAATACTTTAGTAGCCGAAAACAATTATTGCGGTATAAAAATTACAGGAGCTCGTGGCAATCGTTCAGTTCAAATTACCTGTTACGATAAAGGTGGCATTGTAAAATGGACGCATACCATTAATGAAACTGTTATAAAAGCCAAATAATAATTTCATGCAAACTTATACCAAAAGTCAGTTGGCTTTGCGCAATGGGCAAGATAAAGACGAAATTTGGGTAGCTTACAAAGGTAAAATTTACGATGTAACCAAAAGCCGCCTTTGGCGTAATGGCAAGCATTATGAACATTGGGCTGGTCAGGATTTAACGCCCGAGTTAGCAGATGCACCTCATTTAGATACTGTTTTCGATAAATTTGATTGCATAGGCGAGTTGGTTGGTTAATTTCGTAATTCAAATCGTGGTAATATTATGAAAAAAAACATTGGTCTATTGGCGTTTTTGTTGTGGTTTTTATGCCAAACAAATGCACAAGAAATTAAATTAATTACTTACAATATTCGTTTAAATACGCAAGCAGATGGTGTGAATGCTTGGCCTTTACGAAAGGAAAAATTTGGTAATTTATTAAATCAATACAATGCCAATATTTGGTGTTTTCAGGAAGTGCTGCATAATCAGTTGATTGATTTAAAGGCTATGTTGCCTGAATATAGCTACCTAGGAGTTGGGCGCGATGATGGAAAAGAAACAGGAGAATATTCGCCTATTTTTTATAAAAACAGTTTGTATCAATTGGTTTCATCAGGAACATTTTGGTTATCGCCAACACCTAATGTGGTAGCCAGTAAAGGTTGGGATGCAGCTATAACTCGTATTTGCAGTTGGGCTCAGTTAGAAGATAGAACAACTCACAAAGTATTTTTTGTGTTCAATACCCATTTTGATCATATTGGCAAAAAAGCAAGGAAAGAAAGCGCTAAACTGATTTTAGCAAAAATGAATGAAGTGGCCAATAACAAGCCAATAGTTTTAGCAGGAGATTTTAACAGTGAACCTTGCAGCAAAGCGTATAAAAGCATTGCTAAAAATAAAATAAT
>JBGSBN010000320.1:0-2792 GCA_041730515.1 Methylacidiphilales bacterium
TTTATTTTAGATAAATATTCTAAACAATCTAAATCTGTTTTGAATTTATCAAAATACTCTATTATGCCTTGACCTGTATGCTTATCCATCTATATTTATTTGCTTTTGCAATTTAAGTATTTAAATGAGTATCTCTATTAAAGTTTAAAACTGTGTACCATTACAGCCATGCAAAATCAAACAAAGTATTTAAACTTGTTGACATACTTAAAATAGTAAAATTAATTATTGCCTGAATGATTTTTGTTTGAACCTAAAGTATATAAAAATAGCAAAAATGAGGTTAAGCTTTCTTTTCTAGTTTGGCATAAAACGTTCAAAAGATTGCCAATATTTGTCTTTATAAATATCATACGATACTTGGTATTTATTGGAATTATCTAACTGAGTTTGATAAAAAACTTTTGAAGGCTTTCTAATATCTTTACAAGCAAAATAAATATCGCGTTCGTTGTTAGCGGTTTGCCTACCTATATATAAATAACCGTCTTTATCCAATAATTGCTCCAGTATCTTTTCCTCAATTTCAGATAAAGTTTGGAAATCACCTTCGTGTGGCATACCATTGTTATCACTGCCATCATATTGAAAAGTAATCACTGCTATCCAAGGATGTGAAGCTTTTCTATCCCATTTTAAAAGTTGAGTATTTATAACTGCTATTAAATTATTGCCACTTTCTAATTCAGCCTCTAAAATGGAGTATTCATCTTTGGGAGTGTCATAACGAATACCTTCATATTTTTCAATAAATTCCTTCTGTCGCCAAGTCAAAAAGTCTTTAAGTTTTGAAATTGGAACCAGTTCCTTTTCTGCTTCGTTTTTACTGATAAACTGGAGATTATCAATATTGTTTAAAAAGTCAATTTCACCTAAATAATTATCTAAAAAAATATAAATGCCATTTCCTATTTCTTGTTTATTATCTTCATTACGGTCGTTATGGATTACACAAATATCAATTTCATCAGGATAATGAGGTTTTTCGTTGTCGTAAAAAAACAAATTACTTTTATCAAATCTATACCCATTCATATTAATTCCAATGTCTTCAATATCGGTTGCGGGTTTAAATGCAGTAAATTTCCAACCATTAATATTAGGTGCTTCTGCTACAAGTTCTTCTACAAAAAAAATGTTTTTAGGATTACCATCGGCCGTTAAAATTAATTCAACAGTATTATCGTTATACATACCTGTTAAATAAAAATAGCCCTCTTTCAACTCAGCAAGTTTTGGCGAAAGTTTATCAAAAAAATCTTTTTCAATATGTGTATGGGCTTTAACTGCAATAAAAAACTCCTTTTCATTGTCTTTAAACCAATTCCAAAAATCGCTATAACTTTTAATGGGCGTTTCTTTTTTGCCGAATATATTTTTTAAAAAACTCATGTATGTGATAAATTTAATTTTTATATTTTTATATGAAGTGAGCGAACTGATTATTTATACCAATAAAATAATTATAGCTTTAAAATTTTGGTTGTAAACATCCAAATAAAAGATAAAATAAAAAAGTAAAATTTTGATTGTTCGATTTGGTACAATAATTATAAGTTAAGTTATTCAAAAGATCTCGTAAATCAAGTAAAATAGCACTGCCGCATTGCAGAGGGATTTTATTATGGTATCAATTTGCGTAAGTAAGGTTTATAATAATTCAAACTGCTTTTGCATTTCCGAAATAACCGAAATCCAACAAACAGCGTTACCCCTAATTGTTAGCCATACTAATTTTCAAAACAAGTGAATTATGTAATTTATGTGAATTAATGTGTAATAGTTCTTGTTGATAAAAAATGAAAATTGCTAACTTAATACAAAACAAATAACAATGATCCTTTCAAAACAAATTACAACAACACTATTATTATCCTCATTATTAATATTTGGCTGCTCAAAAGATGCTGATTTAAAAAATGAATCACCTACTATTCAATCAACAAATCCATTAGAAAACGCTATAAACATACCGAAAAACATTACCATTACTGCTGAATTTAGTGAGTTAATGAACGCTAATTCTATAACTAACGAAACATTTATGGTAAAACAAGATACCAGCACCGTTTTAGGTAAAGTGGAATTAAATGGCAATATAGCCTCTTTTATACCAACTGTAAGCTTAAAAGAAAATACCAATTACACAGTAATCATTACTACAGGTTGTAAAAACTTAGCTGGTAAATCATTATTGGCCAATAAAGTATGGAGCTTTAAAACTAGCATGATTTCAAATATAAAGGAAGTTAACTTAAAGTCGAGTGCCGATTTTGTAATACTTGCTAAGTCCGCCATTAATAATTCTGCCACATCTAACATTACTGGCGATATAGGCTTAAGCCCTGCAGCTACTTCATACATTACTGGTTTTTCGCTAACTAATGCAACTGGTTTTGCCACTTCGGCTCAAATTACTGGTAAAATTTATGCGGCCGATATGGCACCGCCAACTCCAACCAAAATGACAACAGCTGTAAGCGATATGATAACTGCTTATAATGATGCTGCGGGAAGGGTTTCTCCCGATTTTAATGAGCTATCTACCGGTAATATTGGAGGAAGAACGCTAACAGCAGGACTTTATAAATGGACAACTTCGGTTACCATTCCAACCAATTTGGTAATTTCAGGTAGTGCTAATGATATTTGGATTTTTCTGCGATCACAAAAGTTCTTGCAACAACTTTGATGACGCTGACGTAGTTTAAAAAGATGTATGTTGTTATAAGCAGTTTTAGCTTGCACTTTTTCGTTGTTTGCGTCGGTCACGCCCGGCCGAGACACGACCC
>JBGSBN010000321.1:0-2757 GCA_041730515.1 Methylacidiphilales bacterium
GCTCCAAAAGGATTATTAAAACTAAACAAATTAACGCTTGGTTCTTCAAATTTTTGTCCATCCAATTCAAAACGATTATTGAACAATTCGTATAACGTTTTGCCTTCCTCATTGATTGTATGCAGCACACATTCCCCTTGGCCTTCAAAAAATGCAGTTTGGATAGAATCAGAAATTCTATTTAAAAAATCTTCATCATTTTGTTGCACCGCAAAACGGTCAATTAACAAATAAAGAGGTTCGGATTTTTTAGCTTTAGCCGTTTTTTTAACCAATTCATCATTGCTTAAAAACTCTTCAATATCAAGCATTTCGTTGTTTAAAAACAAACGATTGAAACCTGTTTGTAAATAAACCTCTAATTGCTTACGCAATTCGTTTTCAGTATTAATGGTTACCAATAAATACGCTTTTGTATTCTCGGGCAATGCCAAAATATGTTGCACCACATCGTCAATGGTATGGCGTTTTACCATATTGCCACTAATGGGTGAAAAAGTAACACCAATGCGGGCAAATAGCAATTTTAAATAATCGTAAATTTCGGTTGAAGTGGCAACAGTTGAGCGTGCGTTGCGGGTATTATCCTTTTGTTCTATAGCTATTGAAGGCGAAATACCATGAATATAATCTACATCAGGCTTATTCATTTTACCCAAAAACTGTCTGGCGTAAGCCGATAAACTTTCAACATACCTGCGCTGACCTTCGGCATAAAGCGTATCAAAAACCAAACTTGATTTACCTGAACCTGAAACTCCTGTAACTACTGTTAATTTATTACGCTTAATGTTTACATCAATATTTTTTAAATTGTGTGCACGAGCGCCTTTGATGATAATTTCCTTGTTATTTGATTGACTCATTTATATAAAAACGAACACAAAACTACTCAAAAAGTTCGGAAGATTATGGATTATTTTTGGCAGCTGGCGGTTGGCTACTGGCCTCTGGCTTCTGGCTCTTGATAAAGTATCAAAGGATGCTAAATTTTTTAATAGAATTTCTAGTACTGTAAAAGTAATACTTTTACTTTTGTCTATTAATTTATAAAAGTTATTTTTGAACTATAAAAACAAATATTATGGGACTGGTTTATGCTGATATTACTTTAACCAATAGCGAAGACATTACACTTGCAAAACGTAACATTATTGGCGAAGAAGAAATCAAACAATTATCGATAAATATTTTGGTAGATACTGGCGCATACAATCTTTGCATTAATGAAGATATTCAAGCTCAGTTGCAATTGCCATTTGTTGAAAAACGCAATGGACAATTAGCAAATGGGCATATTGTAACTTACGATGTAGTTGGTCCGGTACATGTTAAATTTAAGAACAGAAATACCGTTTGTTTAGCCATGGTTTTAGAAGGTAGTAACGAACCACTTTTAGGAGCTATTCCATTAGAAGATATGGATGTATTGATACACCCACAAAGCCAACAATTAATCATTAATCCCGACCATCCATTTTACTCACAAATGAAGTTAAAATAAATGTGGAATAGCCCTAAAATGATAGGGCTATTTATTTAAAATTCTCTAAGTTACTCCAAATCCATTCTGTCGGCAGAATCGGTTATTTCTTCTTTGGGTAATGGTTTTGTATCTTCAGCTGATTTCAAATTTAAAGCATCCAATGTTGCATCGTCAGAAGTGGTAGTTAAAATCCATGAATTCCCACGTTTATGAAAAACTTGCGCAGCTATTCCAAATTGGGTATTGAAAGCACTTTCTAGTTGTTTCACTGTAGTAGTGCCATGTATTTCTATCCCTGCTAATGCTGCTATTGGCGCTAGTTTACCAATTTCCATTTGATGGTTTTTTACCATATTTTCAGCATTTAAAGGTTTATTTAAATCTGCAAAAAACGCTACTTTTAAAAATGGAAAACGTTTATTAAATGCATCCTGAACTTCTTCAAGGGTTGTATGGTTACTTATTGTAATTTTCATAATTGTTTAGTATTAATTTGAACATACAAGGTAACAATACCAATGCTACCTTTTAGTGACCAAAGTCAAAGGTTTTACTAAGAAATAAGATATATTTTGAAACAACAAATAAATGAATTTCAATTATTTGTACTCATTGTTTTTGTATAATGTTCTTTAATAAAATACAATATTAAACCTGAAATTATAATACCCAAAGCACCAACTATATATTGCCAATCGCTGCTTAAAAACACAAATAACCAAACCAATATGCCTAATATGGCAGGAATAGGAAAAAGAGGCATTTTATAAGGCAATCGTAACTTTTTAGAACGGTAATGTAAAGCAATTAAACCAACTGATTGACTAATAAATTGAACCAAAATACGCATTACAATAATGGCTGTAATTACATCTTTCAATTTAAATAAAAGACTAAAACAAAAAGCCAATCCACCAAGCACCAATAACGATATGTATGGAAAATTTTTAGTGGGATGCAATTTGGCAAACACCTTGAAAAAGTTACCATCTCGCGCTGCGGCATAAGGCACTCGCGAGTAACCTAACATCACTGCAAATAAGGAAGTAATGGCAATAAATAATATCAATCCTGTAGCAAACTGAGCAGTAGCATGTCCATATAATTTTTCGAAAAACGCGCTCACAATTAAAGTTGAATTTTGAGCTTCTTGCCAAGGAATTACACCTAAAATGCCAATTTGCATACTTATGTAAAGCGCTGCTATTCCTGCCATGGAAATAAAAATACTACGAGGAATATTTTTTTGAGGATTGATAATTTCGCCACCT
>JBGSBN010000322.1:0-2753 GCA_041730515.1 Methylacidiphilales bacterium
ATTCATCGCGCAATGCTTATAACTCAGCCAACTCTACTTTCAATTTCTTACTCAATTTTGTGGCATCTTTTTCGTTTTTAAGCAAGTTTCTAATTTTCAGCTCTTGACTGTAGATTTTACCATTGGCATCGGTAAGTAAACTATCTAAATTACCCGCTATGCCACGATATTTGTCTAATTCCATGCTAGTTGAAACAAGCTCGCGCTCCACTTCAATTCGCACATTGGTTAAACTATCTATTTCGTTTCCATGCGAAATAATGGTAGTAGTATGATTTTTGTATTGATATACATTAAAGCCTATTGAGCCTAATAATAGTAATAACAATAATATCAACCCATTGCGGTTATTACTTTTTTCTTCTTGTTGCCTATCCATAATTTTAAAAATTTATTGGTTTATTTAATTTGCAATTTAATATTTGTTTTGATATTTCATTAAATTAATTTTTATACATTTATTAGATTTTTAAACATTTTGAATAAAGGCTGTAAGTTTATATTATTGCAGATAGAATATGCTAAATAACAAAAAAATAGTGGTAGTAATGCCAGCTTATAATGCTGAACTTACTTTAGAAAAAACCTACAATGAAATTCCATTTGATATTGTAGATGAGGTAATATTGGTAGACGATACCAGTAAAGACCAAACAAGCATTTTAGCTAAAAAAATTGGTATTCAACATGTAATTAGGCATGAGAAAAACAAAGGTTATGGTGGAAATCAAAAAACTTGTTATAATAGAGCCAAAGAAATTGGTGCAGATATTGTAATCATGCTTCACCCTGACTATCAATATACGCCAACATTAATTTATAGCATTGCTTCTATCATAGCTTTTCAAGTTTATCCAGCAGTTTTTGCTTCTCGCATTTTGGGTAAAGGTGCTTTAAAAGGTGGAATGCCTTTATACAAATACTTTTTCAATCGTTGCTTAACTTTATTCCAAAATATTTTGATGGGTCAAAAATTATCAGAATACCATACAGGTTACAGGGCTTTTAGCATGGAAGTATTAAATGCTGTGGATTACAATGTTTGTAGCGATGATTTTGTATTCGATAACCAAATGTGCGCACAAGTATTTTATGCTGGTTTTGAAATTGGTGAAGTAACTTGCCCTACCAAATATTTTGATGAAGCATCTTCAATTAATTTTGCTCGCAGTGTAAAATATGGTTTAGGTGTTTTGGCTACTTCGGTTCAATACCGTTTTCAAAAATGGGGAATTATTAATTTAGCCATGTTTAAAAAATTGAACTAAAATTGTGCAAGTGTATCTTAAAAAGTGTTTTATTTTATGGAAATGGATACACTTAATTGAACACACCACAGTTTAGTAGCTAATAATAAAAACACAAATAACTAAAAAACAGTAGTTTAGGAAAACATGTCGCAATATTGATACTTTTGGCACAGTGATTGCTAACTACTAATCAATAATACTTTTTTCTAATTCATATAAAGTAAAAACCCTTGATTATAGCTAATCAAGGGTTTTTCTATTTTAATTCGTTAATTTATTCGTGAAACAACATTTTATTTTGTTCCACAACTATTTTATTAACTATTAGCACTCTGCAAAACCAAAGTTCAGTTATCAACACGCATGTTGACAAGGAGTGTATATGTTACCTTGTCAAATGGCGTTATTTGGTAAGTATAAAACATAAAAATAATTGGTGTTTAATTAAAAACCAATTGGTTAAATAATAAATATATTAATTACAAAAAAATATAAAATTAAGTTGAACAAATACTTAGCATGGCAAAAATAATAGCAATAGCAAATCAAAAAGGTGGAGTTGGAAAAACTACAACTGCCATTAATTTATCGGCAAGTTTAGCAGCTTTAGAGTTTAAAACTTTATTGGTAGATGCTGATCCTCAAGCAAATTCAGCTTCAGGTACAGGATTTGATCCGCGTGAAGTTTCAACTGGTTTGTATGAGGTAATGGTTAATGAAACTCCAACCACCAATGCAATAGTACATACTGAGCTGCAATACATGGATTTACTTCCATCAAATATTGATTTAGTTGGGGCAGAAATTGAATTGGTTAACTTACCCAACAGAGAAAAGTTGTTAAAATTTGCATTAGATTCTATTAGAAAAGATTACGATTTTATAATTATTGATTGCTCGCCAAGTTTGGGTTTAATTACCACCAATGCTTTAGTAGCTAGCGATAGTGTTATAGTTCCAGTTCAGTGCGAATATTTTGCATTGGAGGGTTTGGGTAAATTATTAAATACCATCAAAATTGTACAACAAAGTTTAAATACCAATTTACAAATTGAAGGAATATTATTAACTATGTATGACATGCGTTTACGCTTGAGTAACCAAGTGGTTGAAGAGGTTAAAATGCATTTTCAACAATTGGTTTTTGATACCATTATTCAACGTAATACTAAGTTAAGCGAGGCTCCAAGTTTTGGTAAACCTGTAATTCTTCATGATGCAGAAAGTCGTGGCTCAATTAATTACATGAATCTTGCAAAAGAATTATTAGCAAAAAATGGCTTAATTGAGGGTTTTAATAATCCAAATTCAGACACGCAATCATTAAATTAGTAGTCAAAAAAAAGTAGTAGAAAGATATAAAATGAGTAACCCACGCAGAAACGCATTAGGACGAGGATTAAGTGCATTACTTGAAAATGCCGCAACTGATATTACCACAACCGAATCAAAACCGGTTAATTCTATTAGCGAAGTTCCTATTTCGCAAGTAGAAGCAAATCC
>JBGSBN010000323.1:0-2744 GCA_041730515.1 Methylacidiphilales bacterium
GTCAGCAAGTAAAAGCCTGCGTTTAATTTTAGGCATTTTGTAAAGCTAATGTTTTTAACACGGGGTATTATAAGTTATTTATGAAATTATCGAGTTACAGTTGTTAAATTAAATTTTAATGCTATTTTAAAAACCCTTAAAGCCCCTGTACTCGCCCCAACTACAGTTGTGTAAGCCGCTTGAGCCGCTGTTGCTAAATTTGTTTTTAATTGCGTAACTCCTAAAATTAAAGCACTATCTTTTTGTAATGAATTGTAAATTTGTTGAACACCACTTGCCACGCCCTGCAAAGCCGTCATTTTAGCTATTGCTTTTTGTGTATCTTCTGTTCCCAATCCTGCTAGTTCTAATACGCCGGTATAAACTTGCATTGCGCCAATAGCAGTTTGTATGCCCTGCACACCTGCATCTATTTTAAAACTATCGCTACTAAAGTTTTTAATAATGTTTTGCAGATCGCCAATTTCGTCTTTTTGATTGCCGAGTTCCTTTGCCTTATTGATTAGTTCTTTTGTCCAAACACCGCCAGTTGCTTTTAAATCAACCTGCAATTGGTTTAAGGCAGTACGGTAATCTTGTTTTAAAGTTGTGGCACTTTTGGAAACTTGTTTTGTAGAATTATCAAATAATTTAATTGCCTTTTCCGTTTCTAAAATAGCAGCACTTAAATTTTTTGCATCGGAAGGATTAAGAGAATTTTTTAACTCCCCCTTTAAATCAATTAATAAAGATTTTAATTTTTCAACGTCATCGGCTGCACCTGTAAATATTTTCTCAAATCCTTGTAATGATTGACCGGGCAAAGCAATTTCTTTTAATGCCTTTTTTAAATCCAATAACTCTTTTATGGGCTTTCCAACGCTAAACTTTTGGAAAGTATCTTGTATAGCTTTAACACTAGCCTGTACGCTTTCCTGCGAACCCTCTAAGGATTGCAAAGCTGCTATACTTTCCTTTATGTTTTCAACAAAGGACGTGTTGTCAAATTCTAACTCAGCTACTTGTTTAATCATTGCTTTACATCGGTACTACTTTAACTCCCCTTATTTAAGCTGCTGTAGTAATGTACAAGTATAATTCATCTGCTTTTGCCGTTAGGTCCGCAATTGTATAGGAAATATTATTTGTTTTAAAATATTCCTGTGCAATTTGCAAACATGCCGTTTTATATTGTGTTTCTAACATAATTATACTTTTTTAAGTCCTTTTTTAATTGGGTTTGCCGCTTTCCAATCTTCTATATCTTGTTTTTCCAAATCTTCAATTTCCGTTTTATAATCAGTTTTTGCCTTATCTATTATTTCCTTAACCTTTATATCAACCAATTGATTTTGTGAATTAATATAGTCGCTAATTGGGTCTAAAACATCTATTAAAAAAGGCAAATAAGTATCGTTTTTAAACTCCAAACGTGGCAAAGTCATTTCAATCAAATGTACCACCAAGTGTAACGTGTTCAAATCAATATTCACTTCACTACCAATAATTTTACTGTAAGCATTTTGCAAAGTATCGCCCCTCATTTTATGTATTAACCTACTGCTAGGAAACTGAAAACAAAGCCCAACGGCTTCAATAATTTTATCCTTTTTTTGCTTAAAATCTTCACCAAAAACGTCCTCGTAAACTACAAACCAATTTTCTTTGGTAGTTATTTCAATTTCATTTTTGTTAATTTTTGCATTATAAAAATCAGTTAATGCATTTTTAGCTTTCAATAACTTTTCGCTTTGTTTGTAATTTGACATGTGGTTATTTATTTTTTGTTTTTTAATTCGTTAAATTGCTTTTCTTTTATATCACACTCTAATAAAAATATTTTCATTTCGTTGTAAAAACTTGCCACCGTATAATTTAAAAGCCTATCCCTTTCGCTTAACACTCCATTAGTAATGGTTCTAACAAACATATTCAAATTGTCGTTATCCGTTTCTATTTGCTTAATCCTTCCAATAATGTTGGCACTTCGTTTTGTTTTTCCACTTCCCTCAAAGCATCTTTTGAAATTGATGTTAAGCCATTCATTAAGTGTGCTGTAAGATTTTGTGCCATACTCAAAAAAAAAGATGTCATTTTCGGGTCTGCTGTCCAAAGGTTTATTTTTTCAGTTGCAATTTGTTGATTAAATGTACTTATGTTTTCATTTTCGCTTACAATAAAAGCTGCCGCAACTAACATGTTTGAATGATAGCTACTCCATTGGTCGGTAACCCTTTGCTTTATTAAATTTTGAACACTAAATGCATTATGTGTATCACCCTGCTTAGTGTAATTCATAGACTGCTCTAATAATTCCAATATTTCCTTTTTGTTTAAACCTAAGTTTTCGTTTTGAATTACTACATCTAATATATATTTTCTTTGGTAAGGAATATCGGAACTGTTAGAAAATTTGTAAAAGTTCCCCAACTCGGAATGTTCATATATTAACTCTAAATTAATAAATTCAGTACCGTTTGAGTATTGTATTAAATCTTTTGTTTTACTAATTAGTTGCCAATTCATGCTAACAAAATTAAGTATAATTTTGCAACAAATGTTTATTTTACTTAACCATTTTATGCAAATTGATAAACTGCCCCCAAAAAAGATAACGTACACAATCTAGTAAATGTCCTATATTACTGTCTTTACTCAATACAATATCGTTGTTCCTATTTACCTGTATTGTTTCCATGTCAATTATTGTATGGTGCATACTAGGGGAGAACTTAACATTAACCCGACCACTTAAACACATATTA
>JBGSBN010000324.1:0-2735 GCA_041730515.1 Methylacidiphilales bacterium
CAATTAGCCGATGGAAGTTTTACCAATTTCAGTGCTAGTTTTTTTGAAAATATAAAAACCGAAAGTAAAAAACCTGACTCCATTCCAGCTTTGAATTTGGGTAATATTACTTATCCTTTTACTGATTATGGTTGGACGGTAAAACCCTTAGCCGAAACCATTATTTTTAAAAATGCTACTGTTTGGAGCAATGAAAAAGAAGGTATTTTAACCGAAACTGATGTGGCTATAAGCAATGGTAAAATTATAGCCGTTGGCAAAAACTTAAGTATTGCCAATGCCAAAATAGTAGATGCCACAGGCAAACATTTAACCAATGGAATTATAGATGAACATTCGCATATTGCAATTACCAAAGGTGTTAACGAATGCTCGCAAGCAGTAACTGCCGAAGTGCGCATTGGAGATGTGGTTTATAGTGAAGATATTAATATTTACCGTCAATTGGCTGGTGGTGTTACTTCTGCCCAACTTTTACATGGTTCGTGTAACCCAATTGGAGGGCAAAGTGCCTTGATAAAATTACGTTGGGGTGCTGCTCCTGAAAGCATGAAAATAGAAGGTGCTGATGGTTTTATAAAATTTGCTTTAGGCGAAAATGTAAAACAAAGTAATTGGGGAATTGAAACCAATCGTTATCCTCAAACCCGCATGGGCGTTGAACAAGTGATGTACGATGAATTTATAAGAGCTAGAGCTTATGAGAAAAAATTGAAAGAAAATCCAAATATTACACGAAAAGATTTGGAGCTAGATGCCATTATTGAAATATTGAACAAAAAACGATTTATAAGCTGCCATAGTTATGTGCAAAGCGAAATAAATATGTTAATGCACGTAGCAGATAGCATGGGTTTTAAAGTAAATACATTTACCCACATTTTAGAAGGTTATAAAGTAGCTGATAAAATGAAGTTACATGGTGTGAGTGCTAGTACTTTTGCCGATTGGTGGGCTTATAAATACGAAGTAATTGATGCCATTCCTCATAATGCAGCCATTATGCAAAAAATGGGAGTAAACGTAGCCATAAATAGCGATGATGCTGAAATGGGCCGTAGGTTAAACCAAGAAGCAGCAAAAATTATTAAATACGGAAATATCAGTGAAGAAAATGCATGGAAAATGGTTACATTAAATCCAGCCAAAATGCTTCATTTAGATAATAAACTAGGAAGTATTAAAGTAGGAAAAGATGCAGATTTAGTGCTTTGGAACAATAATCCATTGAGTATTTATGCCAAACCCGAAATGACTTTTGTGGATGGAATTTGTTATTATAGCATTGCTCAAGATGAAGTGTTACGTGCCAATATTCAAGCTGAACGCCAACGTTTAATCAATAAAATGATAGCAGCCAAACAAGCAGGCGAAAAAACAGAACACAAAGTGAGCTTTATTGACGAAAACTACCACTGCGAGGACTAAATATTGGTTTACTAATCACTATTTATGAATAGAAAATCATTTTTAAAACTACTCACTTTCTCTCCATTTATAGGAAAAGCCATGAACTTAAACGATTTTGAAAATATAGTTGGTACCAAAACCAGCAGCGATAAAATGCCCATTTTATTTGTAGGTCATGGAAACCCCATGTATGCCATTTCAGATAACAAATACAAACTTGCTTGGCAAGAAATAGGCAAAAAGCTAAGTGCACCAAAAGCCATTTTATGTATATCGGCTCATTGGCTTACACGCGGAACATCAGTAACCATGGTTGAAAAACCAAAAACCATTCACGATTTTGGTGGTTTCCCCAAAGAGTTATTTGAAGTTCAATATCCGGCACCGGGTGCGGTAGATTATGCTAAAATGGCCATCAAAGCTGTACACTCTACTCCCGTGCACGAAGATTTTGAATGGGGCTTGGATCATGGGGCTTGGTCGGTTTTAATGAATATGTACCCTAAGGCCAATGTGCCTGTTTTTCAAATGAGTATAGATTATCATCAATCGCCACAGTATCATTATAATTTAGCCAAAGAATTAGCTTCATTGCGCAGCAAAGGCGTGTTAATTGTAGCAAGCGGAAACGTAGTTCATAATTTAGGAAAAATAAAATGGGGAGCTGATGAAAAACCTTTTGATTGGGCAGTAGAATTTGACGAATTGGTTAAAAAAAGCATTGAAACCAACAACCCAACTCCATTAATTGAATACCAAAAGTTAGGGGCTATAGCCACTTTGGCTCATCCAACCAACGACCACTATTTACCACTAATGTACACCTTAGGATTACGCGACAAAACCGATAATTTCCAATTCTTTAATGATTCGTTAGACATGGGTTCGCTCAGCATGCGAAGTGTAATTTTTAGCTAATACCGAACTGTATTTTTACATACCAATAAATAATCATAAACATTTATCAACTCGATATTTACCACTGTAAGAAATGGTTAGACAACCATTTCACATTGATATAATTTGACAATAAAATTCATATAGCTTAATAGCATTAAATGAACCTATATTTGCCAATAAATATTACACCTACATTTTAATATGAAATTAGTTACTTATATACACAATAAAACCTCTCAATTAGGAATCATTCACGAAGGCAAAATTTGGAATTTAAAAGATTTAGATGCTTCGTTTCCTGACAAAATGCGCAAGTTTTTGTTTGCTGGCGAACAAGTAATGGAGAAAGCTAAAAAATGGGATGCTCAAATTAAACTAGGCAAAGTAGATAAACCATTTACTTTAGAAGCTGATGTGGTATTAGA
>JBGSBN010000325.1:0-2709 GCA_041730515.1 Methylacidiphilales bacterium
GGCCTGCTTTTGGATTATCAACTAAACCTGTAATGGCAGCTGCAATTCCTTTTACTACATCATCATAACTTACTAAACCGTTTGCGGTTTCAACACCATTTTTACTTACAAAAATATTTTGTGGGGCAGTACACATTTGGCCGCTATATAAACTTGCTGAAAATGCAATATTGGCTAATACTGGTTGTAAATCGTTAACAGAATCTAAAATCATGCTGTTAACACCTGCTTTTTCAGTAAAAGTTAATTTTGGTAAGCTTTCTACATAGTTACCAAACTCTGAACTACCAGTAAAATCTACCATTTTAATAGTATTGTTTTCTGCTAATTGTTTAGTTATAGGGTTTGATGAGCTATCTGCAGCTAATTGAACTATATTGGCATCAAAACCATTTTCGGCTAATACATTTTGAATTTCTTCAATTACAATTGCTATTGGTAAAATAGCTTTTGGATGTGGTTTAACAATACATGCATTTCCTGTAATTAAAGTTGCATATAAACCTGGAACTGTGTTCCAAATAGGGAAGGTAGAGCAACCAATAACCAAACCTACACCTTTTGCCACAGGTTTAAAATCTTTATTTACTTTTAAATCAAATTTACCAAAGTTTTTTACCCATTCTACTTGCTCAGGATAACGAGTTAACTCCTGATAACCCGCAGCAATTGCTTCTAAAGCTCTATCGTTAGCATGTGGTCCGCTAGCTTGAAAACTCATCATATAAGCTTGTCCTGTTGTATGCATGGTAGCATAAGCTATATCAAAAAAACGAGCGCTAATTCTTTCTAATGTTTCAATTAAAATACCTGCACGGGTGCTTGCATTGGTTTTACTCCAACTTTTTTGTGCAACATTGGCATTGTTAATTAAGGTTTCAACTGCAAAAATTGGATATTTTACACCTACACCTACCTGTAAAAAAGGTGAAATCTCTTCGCCATGCCAAGCATTTTCGCCAGTTTGTTTTAAACCTTTAAAATCGTTGTTCATGGTTGCACTAATCCAAGCTTTTGCTTTAGCATCAGCATCCAAGGCATAGGCCTTAGGGTTTTCAGGATATGGAGTATAATAAGTACGTTCTGCTAAAGCTTTTATAGCAGTAGTTAAAGTATTTTGATGTTTTTCAAAAAGGTTCATTGTTTGGTTTGTCATAATAGGGCAAAAATAGGGTTGAAAGTTAAATTGACAAGTAAAGAATTTTTAATTTATTAAATATTTGCAGAATGGTTTTTATGGCTTCATTTTTGGAAAATAAATTTTAAAGGTAGTTCCTTCATTTACCTTACTTTCCACCTCTATTTTTCCGTTCATGGCTTCAATTTGATTTTTGGTAATAAATAACCCTATTCCACGAGAGTTTGGATTATTGTGGAAGGTTTTATACATACCAAATAGCTTATCTTTATATTTTACTAAATCTAGCCCTAAACCATTGTCTTTTACTAAAAGTACTAAATAATCGCCATCTATTTCTGTAGATATTTCAATAATTGGAGTTCTATTTGGCGATCTGTATTTAATAGCATTGGTAATTAAATTTAATAAAATACTATCTAAATAGGCAGGTATAGCTTCTATATTTAATTCATCTGAAACGAGGTTAGTAATACTTACTTCAGACTCTAAAATAACATCATTTACAACTAAAAAAGTTCTTTCAATTTCATTTTTTAAATTGAGTACCGCTTTTGCTTGGTTTATATTGTTTTGAACAGAAATTATTTCATTTAAGTTCTGAATTGTTTCCTCTAATTTATTAGTACTTGTTTTTAGCATTTTAAACAAAGTAGCTTTTTCATCTTCTTCTTCTGTATTATCAATTAAATTGATTAAACCAGTTAAGTTAGCAGAATGAGAACGGATATTGTGAGAAACAATATAAGTAAAATTTAAAAGTCGTTTATTTTGATCAGCTGTTACATCTGTTAGCGCTTGCAACTGTTCTTGTTTTTCCATTCGTTCAGTTACATCCTTTTTTACATCAATAAAATTGGTACAAATTCCATTTTCGTCAAATACTGGAGTTGCTGAAACATCAAACCAAATTGGTTTGCCTGATTTTGTATAGTTAAGAATTGTTGCTTTAATTGGTTCAAAATTTAAAGATGTCTTTATCATACCATTTAATATACCTAAATTGGTGTTTGGACCTGACAATAAATCTTTTTGTTCTTTACCTACTACCTCCTCCAACGAATATTCGGTCATATTTTCAAAAGCTTTATTTACCCAAGTTATTTTTGCTTTTGCATCTGTAATAATTACCGCATCGCTTGTTTTAGATGCCACTAATGCCAACTCTTTTAATTTAAAATCTAATTCCTTTTGCTTGGTAATATCTTGTAATGTTCCGTAAACTTTAACACAAATTCCGTTTTGAATTAAAGTTTTTCCAATTGCCCTAACCCATTTTAAATTACCTTTTTCGGTAAATAACTCTAATTCTTCATCATATTCTTTACCTTCAGTTTTGGCTTGGGTAAAAAATTCTGCTATAATATTTCTACTTTTTCCTTTTTTAAAATAACGCAAAATAGATAGAATGGTAGGTGTAAATTCAGCTTGATTGAGTTCATACATTTCATAAATCAAATCTGTCCAAATTACCTGCTTGGTAGCCATATCTACCTCCCAACCTCCAACTTTAGCAATATTACTTGTTTGGTCAAGCATACTTTTTGCCTGTTCCAGCTCCAATCTATTCC
>JBGSBN010000326.1:0-2690 GCA_041730515.1 Methylacidiphilales bacterium
ATACAGACGTTCTGCATCAAATGCTTTGTGTAGATGCTGCATCAGCATCGCACGTTCGATGCCATAGCTAAAAATCATCCTGAGGTTTATTTATTAGTTTTACTTATTGATGAACGTCCAGAAGAGGTAACCGATATGCAACGCAGTGTAAGAGCAGAAGTAGTGGCAAGTACATTTGATGAGCCTGCAGAAAAGCATGTAAAATTAGCCAATATGGTGTTGGAAAAAGCCAAACGTATGGTTGAATGCGGACACGATGTGGTAATTTTATTAGATTCAATTACCCGTATGGCACGTGCATTTAATACTGTTGCACCTTCATCGGGTAAAGTACTTTCGGGTGGTGTGGAAGCTAATGCTTTACACAAACCAAAACGCTTTTTTGGAGCTGCTCGTAAAATTGAAAATGGTGGTTCATTAACAATTATTGCCACTGCTTTAATTGATACAGGTTCTAAAATGGATGAAGTAATTTTTGAAGAATTTAAAGGTACAGGTAATATGGAATTACAATTGGATAGAAAACTAGCCAACAAACGTATTTACCCTGCCATTGATATTGTATCATCTAGCACACGAAGAGATGACTTATTATTAGATAAAACAACCATTCAAAGACTTTGGGTTTTACGCAATCACATTGCAGATATGAATGCCGAAGAAGCCATGAATGTGGTACTAAACCACATGAAAGCTACTAAAAGCAATGAAGAGTTTTTGGCTACCATGAACGGTTAGTTTTTTTATTTAAACGGCTTAAAAAGAGGTATTAAAAACCTCTTTTTTTATTTAAATGCATTTTATTGTTATTTTATTGGATAATTTTATTTACTTGCAAATAAATTATTAAACCAAACTGTTAATGGCTAAGAGTACGAATAAAATATATGAATATAATTATTTTATAGCAATTACTACGGCTTTAGTTTTAATTTTTATAAATCAAGTTTATATACAATATTCGCTACAGGAACGTGAAAAAGACTATAACTTTATAAATATTGCTGCTAAACAGCGAATGATTAGTCAGCGCATTTGTTTATTGTTTTTTAAAAGTCATGAAAATAGTTCAGTTATTGACGAATTGAACTTACAATTCGAAAACTGGGAAAACACCCATAATAATTTAAAAAACGGAAATGAATCCCTAGGTATTCCAATTATTGAAAATGAGGAAATTGTAAATAAACTTTATGCATTAGATAAGTATATTTTTTTTATAAAAGGAGAACTTAAATACAGAAATACCAACGATTCCATTAATTTAACTACGATTTTCGAAAATCAAACAAATTATTTGAAATCGATGGATGAAATAGTTACCCTTTTAAATAATGAAGGGGAGAAATCAGTTTTTAATATAAGAATTATTGAGTTTGTGTTAGCCATTTTTTCCATTGTAGTAGTATTACTTCAATTTCAGTACATTTTTAAACCTGCAATTAAAAAAATAAAACAACAAGCAATAGATTTAAAAGACGAAATATCGATTTTAAATGACTACAAAAACAAGCTAAAATCAATATTAGATAGTACCTCCGATATATTTATACTTATTGATTTAGACTATAAAATTTTACTTTATAACTTAACTGCTGCAATTGATTTAAATGAAATTTTCAATGTAAAAATCAAAACCAATGAAGATTTTATTGACCTCATTTTCCCAAAATACAGCGAAGAAATAAAAGCCAGTTTAATAAAAACCATGGCAGATAAAAGCTATTTTACTGAAAAAGAGTTTTTAATAAATAATACTAAAGTGTGGTTTGAATTAAAATATTTTGCCGTGTTTAACGAGAATAAAGAGTTGAATGGTATTTCGTTTATTGCCAAAAATATTACAGACAGAAAATTAGCGGAACAAAAAGTACAAGAACAAGTAAAAACCTTGGGCGAAATTGCCTGGTTTCAATCGCATGAACTTAGAAAACCCGTAGCAAATATATTGGGAATTGTACCACTTTTAGAGCCTGACCCAATGCACCCTGAAAACGAAAAATTGGTATCCTTTTTACACAAAGAAGCAAAAAATTTGAATGAAGTAATCAAAACAATTTCGTTAAAGGCAGAGGAGAACAATGTAATTCATACCAGAAACAAACACAACTCTCCATTAATTAAATAAGGAATAAAACATACTTTTACTCCTTATTTAATTTAAAAGGTTTTTATATTATAATCCTAAAATCATTTTCTGAGGATCGTTGCCTTCAGTTAGTAACATTACAGGGTTTTCTAAGCATTGTTTTACTTTTACTAAAAACCCTACCGACTCACGTCCATCAATAATTCTGTGGTCGTAGCTTAATGCCAAGTACATCATTGGGCGAGCCACAATTTGACCATCATTAACAACGGGACGTTCAATAATATTATGCATTCCTAAAATAGCAGATTGAGGCGCATTGATAATTGGTGTACTCATCATACTGCCAAAAACACCACCATTGGTTATGGTAAATGTTCCGCCTGTCATTTCATCTAAACTCAATTTATTTTCGCGTGCTTTGCCTGCTAAACGCAAAACTTCCGCTTCAATTTCGGCTAAAGTCATGCTTTCTGCATTTCTAATTACAGGCACTACTAAACCTTTAGGAGCAGAAACTGCAATTGAAATATCACAAAAATCATGGAAAATAATTTCTTCCCCATTAATGTATGCATTTACCGAAGGAAATTGTTTTAGA
>JBGSBN010000327.1:0-2677 GCA_041730515.1 Methylacidiphilales bacterium
GTGCTCTTCCGATCTTACAGCCGCCAAGGTTACGAAGTACAAGGAACTTTATTGTATAACGCATTAATGAAAAATAGGAAATAGTCAATTAAAAAAATCCATTACCGTTCGGCTTTAGCCAACGGAAATCAACAAATCAACAAATCTCCAAATCAACAAATCAAAAATAAAAAGTGTTCGACATTTCAAAAATATTACAACAGTTTGTTTACAACCCACAAGAACCCATTTTATTCAATACTGTTTTTTTCTTGTTTTTGTTTACTGGATTTATGGCGGTGTATGCATTATTGCATAAAACCCATAGAGCCAAAATTACTTTTGTAACGCTGTTCTCATTGTATTTTTATTACAAATCGAGTGGCATTTATTTCTTGATTTTAATAGCATCTACTGTGGTTGATTATACGTTGGCTAATTTTATTTATAATGGTAAAAATGCAGCACAAAAAAAGTTTTGGTTGGTGGTGAGTTTAGTTGTTAATCTTGGGCTTTTGGGCTATTTTAAATATACCAATTTTATACTTTCAGTATTTTATAATTTGGCTAATAACGAGTTTGAACCATTGGATATTTTCCTGCCTGTTGGTGTTTCGTTTTTCACCTTTCAATCGTTAAGTTATACGCTAGATATTTACCGAGGAACACTAAAACCTGTTAAAAATATTTTTGATTATGCATTCTTTGTTTCGTTTTTTCCTCAGTTGGTGGCAGGGCCAATTGTACGTGCGCACGATTTTATTCCCCAACTGTATAAACCCACTTTTGTAAGTAAAGAAATGTTTGGAAGAGCTTTGTTTTTAATCAGTTGTGGATTGTTTAAAAAAGCGGTTATCAGCGATTATATCAGCGTAAATTTTATTGATAGAATTTTTGATAATCCAACTTTATACAGTGGCTTTGAAAACTTAATGGGTGTATATGCTTATGCATTGCAAATTTATTGCGATTTTAGTGGTTACAGCGATATGGCTATAGGAATTGCTTTGCTTTTGGGCTTTGAGTTTTGTTTAAATTTCGATTCACCTTATCAATCAAAAAGTATTACTGAATTTTGGCGTAAATGGCACATGTCGTTAAGCAGTTGGTTACGCGATTATTTGTACATTTCGCTTGGTGGAAACCGTGGAGGTAAATTTAGAACGTATATAAATTTATTTATTACTATGTTGTTAGGTGGTTTGTGGCATGGTGCAAGTTTTAATTTTATATTTTGGGGAGCTATGCATGGCGCAGGTTTGGCTGCACATAAATATTATTTAGAAATAAAAAATAAAACAGCCAATGTATTTACCAATTTTTTTGACAATGCGTGGGTTTCAACCATTATTACTTTTCACTTTGTGTGCTTTTGTTGGATATTTTTCAGAGCTCCCAATTTTGATATTGCCAAACAATTATTGAATCAAATATTTACCCAATTTAATGGTAGTATAGCTTATACATTTGTAACTTCGTATCATAAAATAGTATTGGTTATTTTATTAGGATATGCATTACATTTTATTCCTAAAAAGTACGAAACTGCTTCACTAGCTTGGTTTACTAATACTTCATTTGCAGTAAAATTAGTTTGCATGCTTGCTGGAATAATTATTTTTATCCAAGTAAAATCAGCCGAAATTCAGCCATTTATTTATTTCCAGTTTTAGTTGTTTAGTTGATGGACGTTAGACCATAGACGATAGATAATGGACTATTAACAACACATCTCTCATTTCACATCTCTCATTTCACATTTCAAACCTTATTCCCCCTCAAAAACTCATCAATTTTCATGCGTTTTTTACCTTCTAGCTGAATTTGCAATAAATGAATATATCCATCTTGGCAAGCTACTTTTAAAAATGTTTTATTATCACTCATCATCTTGCCAATTGGTTCTTGGTGGTTTGTTGCTTCAAAACTTGATTCGTAAACTTTCAAAATTTTATTATCAAAATACGTAAATGCCGCAGGATACGGACTTAAACCTCTGATTAAATTATAAATATTTTGTCCGTTTTGGTTAAAGTTAATAAGGCAGTGTTCCTTAAAAATTTTAGGTGCCATTTTATTATTGTCATCGCCTTGAGGTGTACCTTTGGTATTACCAATTTCAATTAACGCTAGTGATTTTACTATTGTTTCTGCTCCAACTTGCATTAATAAATCATGCAATTCACCTGCATTCATGGTGGGTGTAATTGCTACTTCTTTGGTTAATAACACATCGCCTGTATCAATTTCGTGTTTTAAGAAAAAAGTACTCACACCGGTTTTGGTTTCACCATTGATGATAGCCCAATTAATTGGCGCTGCACCACGGTAATCGGGAAGTAAAGAGGCATGTAAATTTAAAGTACCAAACTTAGGCATTTGCCAAACTATTTGAGGTAACATTCTAAAAGCAATAACCACTTGCAAATCGGCATTTAACGTTTGCAGTTTAGCTATAAATTCAGGGTCTTTTAACTTAACTGGTTGTAATACTTTTATATTATTTTCAACAGCATATTTTTTTACCGCACTTTGTTGCAATTGCATACCTCGTCCAGCAGGTTTATCGGGCATGGTAACTACTGCCACTACTTCGTGTCCGGCTTTTACTATAGCATCAAGCGATGGAACTGAAAAATCAGGAGTTCCTAAAAATATAATTCTCATTTTTAAATTAAATCAATAATAATTTGAGCTG
>JBGSBN010000328.1:0-2674 GCA_041730515.1 Methylacidiphilales bacterium
GTACATTATTAGTTTGAATTTTTATAATACCAGTTTCTGGTTTTGTATAAATTGTGAGATTTGAATATGGCTTTAAAATGTTTACTGAATCATAAACATTATTTAATATGTTTATTTTATTAATTGGTTTCTATAATCGCCAAAACGAATTACCTTCAAGTTTGAAACCAACCGCCTTCAAACATTTTGACATGCAAGTATAGCAAAAAAGCCCAGTAATGGGCTTTTAAATGGCATTTAAATAGGGAAGGGATAATTTGAAGTAAGTACTTCTGTCTTCGCCTTACCAGGCTTTCCATGATTATTAGCTACACTAACGGTCTGCTCTACTGTCTTGGTGAACCAACCAAACTCCTTGGTGTACTGCTTTAAAATTGGACTAGGGTATGATGATAGTAGAAACTTACCTTTAAGCCCTGAAAGCAGCTTTAAAAGGTTTTCAAAGTCCTGTACTGAATAACCATCGTAGTGGCCGCAGTTAGAGTTATGGTATGGAGGGTCGCAATAAAAGAAGGCATTCTCATTGTCGCGGCTCGCAATAATTCTCAAAGCATCAGTACACTCTAGCTGAACATCTTGGAGCCTAACAGCATACTCATAAGTGAAGCTTTCGCGTTTATTGGCTATTTTCTTACTGGTGGTGTTCTTTTTAACATCATAACCCCAGTCCTTATCTAATCCGCTGGCAAAGCTTTGATTTGCCAATGTCCAAACAGCCCAAGCCCTTTTTAGGTCGCTAAACATATCAGGGTTGCTATAAATTACTTTAGCTTTTCGATGTAAGTCCCTACTATGTAAAGTTATTAAAACCTCCTTTTCCAAACTTGTAAAGTCGGTTTGAACCACTTTGTAGAAGTTGATCATTTCCTTATTGGTGTCATTGATAATTTCAATTTTACTCTTCGGTTTTGCAAAGAAAATAGCCGCACCACCTATAAATGGTTCGCAGTAAAGCTCATGGTCAGGTATTAACTGTAAAATTGTTGAAGCTAAATTTTGCTTCCCTCCATAATACGAAATTGGAGTTTTCATTTGTGTTTTTTGTTTTGTCGTCATTTATTTATACTCTATATTTGCAGCCTCTCACAGCTATTATTGGTCACAAAAAAAGGTGCGTTCACACCGTAAAGGCATTGCCTCTAACGTGGTGTGAACGCACCTGAAAAAGTATCAAGGGGTGAGAGCCTTGATACTTCGTTGGGGGTGTTTAATTTTCCCCTATAAATACAATTGAATATTACTCATTCTACTTGTAAATGAGTATGGTATTGAATTGGTAGCTCGCTGGCATAACTTCCCATCAGGAAATAAAACAAAAGCATACTCTAATACTGGAGTTAAAGAATAAGCTCCTGAAACAACTCCAGCATAACTTGTAAAAAATATTGAATTATTTGGCCTAAATGCAGCATCTAAAGTACATAATAGAGAGCAATTAGCCACACCATTAACAGTTGTTGAGTTGGATGTATTAGGAGTTATAAAACCCTCAAAAACCAACTTATTATCAATAGTCTTTTTAATTACTAGCCTATCAGCTTCAGCTATTGGGGAGCCATCCTCATACTGCCATAAAATACCTGCAGCCAAATTATAACCAGCACCATCTTTAGCCATTGCTATAATGCCAAAAGGCAAAAAGTCTTTTAACTCTTTGTAATCAACCTCAGTAGTTTTCTTTATAAATCGGCACTTGGTTTCAGTTAACATTGGCTCTCCAATACTTCCATTACCATAAACCTTTGGATTAGCCAATAAGGTAGTATCGTACCTTTGAGCTATAATTATAGCTCCTTCATAATCCGCAATTGAATGGGCTGCCACTCTCATTAATTGACCATCAAAATAAACCACGCCAGCCGCAATATTTAAATTTGCACCTGCTACAGTTAACTCGCAGCCACTCAAAATAGTTGACTCAGCATAAGGCTTCATAGCCAATGTAAAAGCATCTTTGGTATTACTATCTAAAAGCAACCAGTAATCAGTTAACGCTTGAGGGAAACCCTCATTTAATACTAAATTTTTCATTTAAAAATATATTATTTTAAAATTTTTACTAACAAACCTGTAGTAATTAACCCAAAAGTTAATTTCAGTTTCTTTAATCATGGCCTCAACAGGAGCATAAACAATAAAGGAAATAGAGTTATCATATTCCTTAGCACTACCAATATAAATTGGGTTGCTGTTAGCTTCCCAACCTAACCCAAAATAAATTGGGTTAAAAAGCTGAGCTGGTTCAGTACTTGAAGGAAAATAATAACGTTCTTTTTGGTCGTCAATTGTTTCTATCCTAAACTGCTTTATACCTATCAAACTTTCAAAACGCTTATTTAACAGAGCTGCTAGGCTTCCCTGTTGGCTGCTGTAGTTAGTTCTAAATATAATTTCAGCCCTAAACTCCATAAACCTTGTATGAATAGTTTGTATTGGTGTCAAAATCACAATTAAAAACTTTACAATGCGAGGCTTACGCTTACTCACTGCAATGTTTTGATTGAGCCACTTTATTACATTAAACGAAAAATTCATAATTACTCAGGTTGATAGGTTATAACAGAAGTATTTAAATCAAAACTAAAGTAACCACTTACTGCCGAATGATTAGCAGTTAAACTAACATCCTGCCAAGTAGTTGAACCAGCCACTTGCTTTTGAGCTGATACTATAA
>JBGSBN010000329.1:0-2670 GCA_041730515.1 Methylacidiphilales bacterium
TTTTGAAATGGGCCAACAAAAATTTAATGGTAAAAGTGTGGGCACAGGCAGTGCTGAATTATCGGAAGATATATTGAAGGAAATAAATGTTTTGAACTTAATAAAAGGCTACCGCTCGCGTGGGCATTTATTTACCAAAACAAATCCTGTAAGAGAAAGAAGAAAATATGCACCTAACTTAGCTATTGAAAACTTTGGCTTAAATGCTGGTGATTTAGATAAAACTTTTAATGCAGGAGTTGAAATTGGTATTGGTGCAGCTAAGTTAAAGGATATAATTGCTCATTTAGAGGCTACCTACTGCCAAAGTATAGGGGCTGAGTTTGATTATATAAGAAATCGTGAGAAATTAACTTGGTTACAAGGTAAAATGGAAGGTACTAAAAATACTCCTAAATTAAACCTTGAGGATAAAAGACATATTTTATCGAAATTAAACCAAGCAACAGTATTTGAAAATTTTATTCATACAAAGTTTGTTGGTCAAAAGAGATTTTCGTTAGAGGGTCTTGAAACATTGATACCGGCCTTAGATGAAGTTATTCAATTTGGGGCTGAAATTGGTGTAGAAGAGTTTGTGTTAGGAATGGCACATAGAGGTCGTTTAAATGTATTGGCTAATATTTTAGGGAAATCGTATGAAGATATTTTTAAAGAGTTTGAAGGCAAAAGTGCTGAAGACGAAGGTATATTTGAAGGTGATGTTAAATACCATTTAGGGTTTTCATCGCATTTAACAACAAGAAAAAAAAAATAAACAAATTAAAATAAGTTTATCGCCCAATCCATCGCATTTGGAAACTGTTAACCCAGTAGTAAAAGGTTTAACCAGAGCTAAATTAGATAAAAACCATAATGGAAATATTGGTAAAGTAGCACCTATATTAATACATGGAGATGCATCAGTAGCAGGCCAAGGAGTAGTTTACGAAGTTTTACAAATGGCAGGCTTAAAAGCATATTCAGTTGGAGGTTGCATTCATATTGTAACCAATAACCAAATTGGATTTACTACTAATTATATTGATGCCAGAACATCAACATATTGTACTGATGTGGCTAAAACTACTTTATGCCCAGTATTCCATGTAAATGCGGATGATGTAGAAGCGGTAGTTTACACTGTAAAATTAGCAATGGAATACCGTCAACAATTTAATAGCGATGTATTTATTGATTTGTTAGGTTATAGAAAATATGGACATAACGAAGGTGATGAACCAAGATTTACGCAACCTTTATTATATAAAGCTATTGCAACACACCAAAATCCAAGAGAAATTTACAACCAAAAGCTTTTGAGCGCAGGAAGTGTGGAAGCTGATTTGGCTAAAGAAATGGATTCTGATTTTAGAAAAGAGTTGCAAGCAAAGTTAGAAAGTGCTAAAGCATCGGAACCATCGAAGGCTAAGAACTTTTTGGCAGACAAATGGGAAGGTTTTAGATCGGCTAAACGTGAAGATTTTGATATAAAAACAAATACTGCAGTTGGTAAAGAATTATTTTTAAGATTAGCAAATAAGATTACTGGAATTCCTGTAGATTTTAAAGCATTTAGCAAGATTGAAAAGTTGTTCAACGATCGTAAAAACATGATAAAAAATGATAATTACGATTGGGCAATGGGCGAGTTAATGGCTTACGCTACTTTAAGTAATGAAGGACACAACGTAAGAATGACTGGCCAAGATTGCGAACGTGGTACTTTTAGCCATAGACATGCTATTATTAAACAAGAAGATAGCGAATTAGCTCACAATGTGATAGATAGTTTAGGTGAAGATAAAAAAGGAAATGTTGAGTTTTATAATTCGTTATTAAGCGAGTATGCTGTATTAGGTTTTGAATACGGTTACAGTATGTTTACGCCTAATGATTTAACCATTTGGGAAGCGCAGTTTGGCGATTTTGCCAATGGCGCGCAAATAGTTATAGACCAATATTTGGCAAGTGCTGAAACCAAATGGAAAACTTATAGTGGCTTAACTTTGATGTTGCCTCATGGTTACGAAGGTCAAGGACCAGAGCACTCATCGGCACGTTTAGAGCGCTTTTTACAATTATGTGCTAATTGGAATATGCAAGTTTGTAATATTACGAGTCCTGCTAATTATTTCCATGCATTACGCAGACAGTTGAAACGCGATTACAGATTACCATTGGTAGTAATGACTCCAAAAAGTTTATTACGTCACCCTGCTTGTGTTAGTAAATTGGAAGAATTTACTGATGGAACTTTCCAAGAAGTAATTGATGATGCATTTGTAACTAAAAAATCGGTGAAACGCGTATTGCTTTGCACAGGTAAAATTTACTACGAATTACTTGAATATCAACAAAAAAATGATAGAAAAGATATTGCTATAGTAAGAGTAGAACAATTGTATCCAATGCCAGAAACTCAGTTAGCTGCGCTTTACGAAAAATACAAAGGTGCTGAATTCTGTTGGGTACAAGAAGAACCTAAAAATATGGGTGCTTGGTTATACTTATTACGTTGGGATAATAATATGCATTTGAAACGTATTAGTCGTGAAAGCAGTGCATCGCCCGCTACAGGATTTAGTAAAGTGCACGCAAAAGAACAAGCGGCCATTATAGACCAAGCATTTGCTATTTAATATTTTTAATCGATAAAAAACAACTCAAAGCCAACGTAAAACCATTTTA
>JBGSBN010000330.1:0-2657 GCA_041730515.1 Methylacidiphilales bacterium
CCGTAAAATGTCTTCAGCCAATCAATAGAAGCTTTTTCAAATTTATCCCAAGCGGCATCGTCGCCCACTAACTTCCCTTGTTTTTTCTCGTACTTAAACAAATCCGGGCTAGCCGACAATAATTGCTCAATCGCAATGACACCATTTTTGCGTAACTCTTTATTCCCTTGTACGTCAAAAATGCGCCTTTTAACGTCTTCAACTAATTTGTCCGACCCAATGGGCCGGCTATTGAATTTTGATAATTCTTCATCTGCATTGGGCGTAAGCCTGGTTCGGTTGCAATGCTCTCCAGCAGCGCCAATATTTCCAAAGCTCTTTAATTTTTCTGCCCGACAAATAGTAAATGCCATATCTTTTTTTTAATTTTTTAAAACAATTCTTTAGGTTACTTTGCTGTTCCCCCGAAGGGGCTTACGTAACTTTTTTTATGCGGAGCATATAAAAAAAGTGTAGTAAGTACACTTTTATTTTAAAAGTTCGGCGACTCCCCAACAAACCTAGGCATTTATTTTTGGTTATTTCTAAAAAAATACCCTTAACTTTACATCAAACAAAAATTGTTCAGTCAATTTAACGGGTACTTTCTAGGAGGTAGCCGTTTTTATTTGTGGTTTAAAAATAGAAAAAATAAGTTTTATAAATTTCGAACTATTGGCAAAAACTAAGGTTCTAGTTTTTCCATGTTCTTGGCTCAATTGTGGCATTATTTAAACTTATGCATAAAATGGCTTAGCTTTTTATCCTTACAAATACAAAAGCGTGTAAAGCCATTTTGTGCATAAGTTTAGCAAATACGTTGCAAGGTAAGAATGTGGTAAAACGGTAAACTAAAAGAATTGTTATAAAGCTATTGCAGGTTTCAAATCGTTGTTTTCTTCAATCCGAAGCATTCTAATATCTCTAACACAAATAGGGAACCAGGAATAAAGTTTTGCTAATCGTTGAACAACCAAAACACATTGTACAGCATCTACTTTGTCATTGCCAAAATAAACACTTCCTTGCATCCATATAAAATTGTTCTGTTCCATGAACTTACGGATATCGCCATAAGCATTAGGAACATTATTTCCATGGTAATTGTCGTTTAAACAATTGGTATCAATATCAAAGGTTACTGCATACATAATGCAAAGTTAATCGTTTTTTTGTTGTTCAATCTTATCCCTAGTTCGTCTGTCATATATATTTACTCGTACCCAATTAATATTCTTTGCGCTCGCCCATCGCTTAGCTGCTTCAGTATCATGAACATACTCCAAAAATAAAACTCGTTTACCATCCTCATCCCAAAAACTCATACTAAAATCATTCTTCTTCCCTTTCATAACTTTTTCTTTAGAAATAAACAAAAATGGATGACCGTGGATTAACTTAATCCAAAAAAGGCAATAATTGGTCTTTGTATTTTGGCTTATCTAATTGTAATGGCTCGTCTTTGTATTGAAAAGCTTTAAAATCCTTAACCTTGCCTTTGTAGGCTATATCGTAATTAAGCCTTAATGTTTTTATTTGCTTGTCCCAAATAACAATATTTTTGCTTTTTAAGCCATTTAAAGCAGAATAAATATTTTGCTTTGCTTCTTTTAAATCTTCAATTATTTGCATTATTGGCAATTTAACTTCATTAGTAATTTCTGTTTTACCAATTAAATAAAGAAAAAGCCGCATTTCGTTTTTGGTGAGATTTCCATTTATTGCAATTTCTATTACTGCTTTTTGAAAAAGCACTATAAAGCTTCCATTATTTAACCGATGTTTTTTAGGCAATAACTTATTTTCGTAATCATCTATAACTTCCCTTTCTATTATTTCTCTTGTTATTTTTTCCTTGTACATTTTTGCCATAAAAAAATTTTACCAAAAATAAAACTTTTTTCATAAATATTATGACTTTTTTTTTTGCAATTTTGGTCATAATATTTATTACTCCAGTAATAATATTTATTACTGGTTTACGCTTAAAACACCCCTTCCTTCTTATTCTTATACTATTTATAGGGTCGTCTACCCATTTTGCACCCTTTATTCTAGTTATAAATTTCTCTTTTTAAACGGCTATTGTTGATAGTCTTCGGTTTATTTACTTCATGCTATAATTAAAACTAAACTGATAAATTGGTAACCCATAATCAATTTCAGGTTGTTTTTTGTATTGATAGTAAATTGCTTTTATATTTACTACATTATTAATTTCAATCCCAAAGCCTAAGCTATAACCATGGTAAAAACCATTGGTTTGTATATCAGGTAGAAATTCTCTTATTTGATTGGGTTTACTCTTGCATAAATGATAACGACCAGCTAACCAAAAAACACCTACGTTTTTGCTATTCGTTTTTTCCCATGCTCCAGTTTGAAAGTACAAACCAGTAGTAGCAAAACTATTTAAAAAATTGATGGGTTTGCCTGTAAGTGGATTAGTTATCGCACCTATACGAATACCGTTTAATACTCGTTCGCCAACTTGGTATATGTAACCAAGTTTTGTAATAGCTGTATCTTTCTTTTTACTAAATTTTATTCCTTCTACACTTATGTTAATTAACCCACTCATTGGGTTGATATATTGGTTTATTAAATGGTCATTACTACGTAATAATTGCCCTGCTCCTTGTTGATTTTGAAACTGATTATTACTTACGCCACTATAA
>JBGSBN010000331.1:0-2626 GCA_041730515.1 Methylacidiphilales bacterium
GGAGCTGTTTTAACCATATATAACCGTTGGGGGCAATTAATTTTTACCAGTAACGATGTAAATAAAGGTTGGGACGGAACTTTTGACGGAAACCCTTGTCAGCAGGACGTTTACTATTATGTGGTAGATTACAAAACCACCGATAACGAAGCAAAACAACTCAAAGGAAATTTTACTTTGTTGAGGTAGTTTTAAAACAAAAAACCGATGCCTTCGCTTTAAACGAATGCATCGGTTTAGTTCAAGGTATTAAACAATATTATTTCCTTTTCAAAAGTGTATTCCCCCCAGCGTCATCATAACTATTTACCAATAACATACAATTCTTATCTAAAAAAAGTAAACTAACTCCAGTAATGGTGTCTGAGGTTAAATACTTTACCACCAAATCAGTATCAGTTGGGGTTTTATTTAAATCGCCAAAATAACCAACTGCATATTTATTGGAATAAGTTTTTACCCCATTTTCTTTAATGATTAAAGAATCTGAAGTAAATTGATAAGTAATTGTTTTGTTGGTGTTTTGTGGCGTTTGGTAAGTTTTAGTAATTCCTCTTCCTATAGTTTCAGTGTAAACCCAAGTCCAATCACCAATAATAATGGAACTAGCCAAACTTAATTGTTTGGTTGGAGAAGTAATAGTATTACAATCACAGGCAGGTTTGATGGTGGTGGTTTCTTGATTAGCTTGTTTTTTACAACTAAAAACAAGCACTAAAAACAATAATAAGGTATTGATTTGATTTTTCATATTAGTTTTGATTTTTAGCTTTAGACCTCCTATCAATCTGATTAGCTGCTTATGGTTTTAAAAAATGACAAATGAAAGTTGTTTTCAAATATACTCAAAGCATCAGAAAGCGCGTCCGCTCGTGCTTTTTTTTTATAACTTGCTCATTCGCTCATCTTGCGAGTGAGCAAATTGATAAGCCTCTGGCTGATTTATTTAAATAATAGCGAGACGCCAATTGAACACACTTGCAAGATGAGAGCAAGCGCGCTATTCGATTATTTTTAAATTTTGCCCAACCTAATATTTAATCCTAAATTGTAAACAGGAATTATAGGGAAGGTGTAAATGTCTCTAACAAATAAATTATTGACAGATATATTTGATGTGGTTGTAGTTTCTAGCAAGCCAGTACATTTATAATTTATTTTAGGAGTATTGGCATAATAAAATCCAATTTCGGCAGTAATACCAAATCGTTTTTTAGGAATTGCCCTACCGAATCCAATTCCAAAATAAGGGCTTGGGTCAACTTTATAGTCAATACTAATAGCACCAATTTCATCAGGGCTAATGTTAATATTACCCTGTTGAACAGAATCTTTACTTTTTGCTACATTTTTTACTTCGTTTAATAATATGGAGAAACCCGTAGTAAATTTAAACGAATTTTTAAACGGATGGTAATCAACTAAAATTCCAATGGAACCGCTTTTAATATATCCATTTACTTGCATTTTTATTCCATTGAAATAAATTTCATGGTTGCTTATGTCTGCATGATAATACCTTCCTTCTAACCTTGCTAGTAATTTGCCATTTTTAAGAATACTATTAGCCAATTGAATTCCAAAACCATTGGTTGAGAGGTTTAAACCTAATGCACGACTATGTTTTAAATTTCCGTTATTAAGTTTAATGTTGTTTTGGGCTGTTTGTGCCAAGCCTATATTGGCAATGAATAAGTACGTTAATAACAATAAAAAGTTTAATTTTTTCATGGCTAATTTTAGTTTTATAAGTAAGTTATTTTTTACCGTTTTTGGAATTCAGCGAAGCGTCACCTACAACCCTCCCCTTTTTTCAAATAAACAAAAAATTATGCTTTAAAACAAAAAACCTATGCCTTCGCTTGGAGCGAAGGCATAGGTAGTAAAACTTAGTTACCATTCGGAAAACCCCGAATTAACCAATTGAGTTCAGTTTAACCATTCGGGCACGCCCAAATGTTCCGTTTATGCCTTTTTGTCAATTTGGGTACGTCCGAATGCGCCAACTGAGTTCAGTTTACCCATTTGGGCAACCCCAAATGCTTCGATTATGCCTTTTTGACCATTTGGGTATGCCCATTTGCTCCAATTGAGTTTGGTTTGCTATTCGGGCAACCCCAAAAGCTTTACATGAGCTTGTTTTGCTAAATTGTGTAAAAAAAGTGTTTTAAAAAAATAACTATTTATTTGTTCAATTATATAATAATTATACATTTACCCTCGTTTAGCATTTAAAATTATTTTATTTTATAAAAAAAAATCCAATAGACTTTACCCGTTTAATTAACACCGAATTTTACCAGTTTCTTAGCCTAGTGGCTAAAGCCGCTAAGGATGCCGACCCAGTGGCATCTAAATTTAAAACCGAGTACGATATAGTAAATGCTATATTAATTCGCATGCTTGCTGCCATAAACCGCGAAAAAGCATCGGCATTAACAAAATTAATTGAAGAATTAGACTACCGCAGAGATACTGCTATTTCAGGCTTTGTGGCTTGGATAAAATCGCTTTTAAAATACCCTAAGCTTATAAAAAGAGAGCAAGCCGGTATTATGGATAAATACCTTAGCAACCATGGCAATAGCATAGCTACCCAAAACTTACAAGCTGAAACTACTATTTT
>JBGSBN010000332.1:0-2586 GCA_041730515.1 Methylacidiphilales bacterium
ATAAACTTACCATCTCTGGGTGCACGAGCATCAGCCACAACTATGTGGTAATAAGGTGCTTGTTTGCGTCCATGACGCTGTAATCTGATTTTTACTGACATTTTTTTAAATTAATTAAATTTATGTGGTTACCATTTAAAAATTAAACGGGCTGCAAATATCTTGATTTTTAGTTAGAAACCAAATCTATCTACAATATTTTATTAGTTCGATAATACTTTTTCTAAAATTCTTACTGCTGCTTCTTCCATTGGATTCTCCCTATCTAACAAAGGATTGATTTCAGTTATTTCAAAAGCTACTGTTTTGGGATGATTAATTAAGGATTTTAACAAATAAACAGCTTCGTTTTCACTTAATCCATTTGGAACGGGTGTACCTGTTCCGATGGAAATATTGGGATCTAAACTATCTACATCAAACGAAACATAAATTAAATCACAATCATTTAACTGCGCTAATGTTTTGTTAAAAATAGCTTCAATACCTATTTCAATGCGTGTTTGTGGAGTAAAAAAGGTGATGTTTTTATTTTGTAATAAAATTTCTTCATCTTCTTCAAAATCGCGTAAGTCAATAAAAACCAAATCGCTAGGTAATACTTTAGGTGCAATTTTTTTACTACCTAAGTGAACTAAATTTTGCCAAATTTTAATTGATTCTTCGTCCACTTCATTTGCATCTTCCACCAAATCGTTAACAGCTAAAGCGGCTGCTAATGGCATTCCGTGCATATTTCCACTTGGAGTTGAATACGGACTATGTAAATCGGCATGGGCATCAATCCAAACAATTCCAATACGCTTATCGCTATAAAAGTTTTTTACAGCCGAAATTCCTGCACAACCATTACTATGATCGCCACTGATAATAAATGGAAATAAGTTTTTGGTTAATACTTTCTCAATGGCATCTACTGCTAATTGCTGAACTTCGTAAATTGATTCAATATTTTTATTGAAAGGATGTTCCGTATTTTCTTCTAAATCGTCAGCTACAATACGAATATTATCAGCTTGAGATAATAATGGAACATTATTTTTTTTGATTAAGTTAATCAGTGCCTGAGGACCAAGCTTGGCTCCTTTTTTCCCTGCACCGAAATCAGATTCAATGGTTACTATTTCTACACTTCGCACAAAGTTTTTTGGATGGTGAACGTCCGCGAAAGTATACTTACAAGGTTATATAGCCAAATTTATTATTTAAAAATCGGATTGAAACTTTGATAATTAAATAATTACAATATTTAACGAGTATTAATGCTTGAAGGGATAATTATTAAACTTAAAAATTATCCCTTTAAACTATCTTCAATTTTGCGTAATTTGGTTTCGCATAACTTAACCAAAGCTTTTGCTTCTACCAATTTTTGCGAAAGTGTTTCTAAATCTATTTCGTTATTTTCCATTTGCGCTACCATTTCCTCTAATTTTTGCTGCGCTTGGCTGTATGTTATTTCTTGTGACATTATTGATTTTTTGATTTGGTGATTTTTTGATTTTATTGTTGGATGGTTGAATTGTTTTATTGCTAAATTGTCTATTGCTTATTGTCTATTGCTCATTACCTATTACCTATTGCCTATTGAACTTCCGAAACTACACTCACAATTTTAGTATCTTTAATAAAAGTTTCTACCTCATCGCCAGCTTTTAGCTGATTGGCATTGCTCACAATTTTGTTATTTAATTTTACCAAAGCATACCCTTTTTTCAATACATTTTCTGGGTCCAAACTTTGCAACAAACGTTTTAAATTAATCAGATTTTGTTTGGCTCTGTCTATTTTCAAAGCAATGGTTTGTTCTATTTGGTTAAACTGATACAGCAAATTGTTTTCAAACATAAAATTATGGTCAACTATGTGAGCAGCAACTTTGGTAGGTGTTTTTAATTGGCGCGCCATTAAATCAACTATGGAAGTATTTCTATCGTGACCAATGCCTGTAAAAACTGGAATATGGTAAAAGGCCACCAACTTGGCTAATTCGTATTGCTCAAAGGGTTTAAAATCGGTTTCGCTACCTCCTCCCCTCACCATAGCCACACAATCGTATTGAATATTGCTTGCAAATATTTGCTCAAATTGTTTGATGATGTTTTCGTGCGCATTATCGCCTTGAATTTGACATAAATATTCATCTACTTGAAATGCGTAACCATAATTATTATTCAATAATTCGTTCTTAAAATCGCGCTGACCATCGCTGTTTTGAGCAGTAATTAAAGCAATTTTCTGAATTACAATGGGCATTTTTAAACGTTTATTGGGGGTAAAATATTGCTCTTCGTCTTTTATAATTTGTCCGTTGCTATCATCCACCAAGCGTTTTAAAGTGGCCTGTTTTTGTAGTTCAATTTGTCCTAAAGCAAAACTGTTATCAATTTCCAACACATCAAAACTTAAACCATATTTGATGCTGTATTTTACTTTTACCTTACAAACTATTTGCAATCCATTGGTAAAAGGCTGTTGGGTTAATCGCTCAAATTGTTCAATAAACACATAACCTTGACTCCAAGCAGTGGCTTTCATTTCGGCTAATATTTGCTCATCTTTTTTCTCAATTAATTTCAAAAAACA
>JBGSBN010000333.1:0-2584 GCA_041730515.1 Methylacidiphilales bacterium
ATATTATTTAAGGCAAATTTATGTGCATTGCGTTTAAAAACATTGGCAAATAAAGGCACTGGTTCAATGGCATAAACCTTTCCTGTGGAGCCACTTAATCTTGAAATATTGGTACTGTAATAACCCACATTAGCACCTATATCTATACTTACAAAACCTGGTTTTATAAGTTGTTTTAAAAAAAACAATTCTGGATATTTTGATTTTAAAAATCCTGCATTGGTAATACGTAAATACGCATCGCTAACTATGGCTAAGTAACCCTCTAAACCAAGGGTTTTTAATAAAATACTGCGTATTGCTTTCTCCATCTGTACTACTTTATCTCTTCAAAATCAACATACTCTCCAATGTTTGAGCTATTGGTTTTGGTTTTACTTTTATTTGAAGTTTGTTGATCGGGTTTTATTTTAACTTTACTTTCTTCCTTGTTTGGATCATCATGAAAGTTTTGTGTATTAGAACCTGGTTTAAAATTTAGCAAGGTGCCAAATAAGAAACGTGATACCACATAAAAAAGAAATAAATACACTAAAAATTTAAACATAACAATTTACAATTATTGATTGAATAACTGTATTACAAAAATGGTACAATTATTTATATTTTGATGTAATTATTTATAATTCTTATTTACAAAAACTTGCAAAAATCTGATATACTGATAATAACCAAAAAATAAACTAGCTGCTATTTTGTCAAAAAAATGGCAGCTAATTTATTTAACAAAGCCTATAAGGTTATTTTTTATCAATTAATTTATATAACTCGTCTAACTTAGGAGTTAAAATAATTTCTGTTCTGCGGTTTTTACCTCTTCCTTCTGGTGTATCGTTACTTGCTTTTGGCATGTATTCACTGCGTCCTGCTGCGGTTAATCGTTTTGGACTAACCTTGCTTAAATCGCTTAAAATACGAACTATATTAGCAGCACGCTCCGTACTTAAATCCCAATTATCCTTAAAATTTATGGTGCTACGCAACGGCACATTATCAGTATGACCTTCAATCAATACATCAATATCAAGATTTTTATTTAACACCTCGCCCAATTTTTTAATGGCTTCCTGTCCTTTATCTTCAATATCGGCACTTGCTGACTTAAACAATAATTTATCGCTTAACGAAACATACACTTTACCATTTTTCATTTCTACTGTCAACTCTTCGCTATTAAAGCTTAGCAATGCACGTTTTACAATTTCGTTTAATGCATTCGTGATTGAATCTTGTCTTCGAATAATGGCTTCTAATTCAGTTAAACGTTTTTCGCGAGCCGAAAGCATATCTTCCTTTTGCTTAAGTGCCAAATTCAATTGCTCTGTTTTATTAAGAGAAGATTTTAACAAATCACTGTAACGCTGATTCATTTCAGTATAGTCAATTTGTAGTGCTTTATGCTTGCGATTTAATTCATTAAGCATAGCCATTAGTTCATTATAAGCTGAATCTAAAGTGCGGTAAGCAATTCCACGCTGAGTTGTATCTTGATTAAAAACTACATTAATGTTATGCAATGTATCGCGCTGACCAGTAGCTTGCTTCAGCCTTTTGCTCATAAAAAAATTATGCGATTTTTCTTTAAATCCTTTGGGATTTAGAATTACGCCTTTAGGATTATCAACTTGCGCAAATAACGGGATACAACTTATAAGTAAAATGGCAGTTACTATGCTTTTTTTCATGTTTATTAGTTAATGATTTTATAAGCAAAGTACTCAAAAGCAACTAACTTATACAATAAAGCTATTACACAAATTTTGATATTAAAATGTGGGCAGGAAAGGTTTTTGGACAAAAATCCCAAACTCCAATTTGAAATAAAGGACATAAAATTTAAGTGAAACTTACAAAACATTAATATGTTGAATTTGGTTTATAATTATACATTTGCATTGCAAAAAATAGCATTTTGCTAAATTCAAGTATTAAATATTTAAACCTTAAAAATAAAATTATGTCATTCGAATTACCAAAACTAACTTACGAATACACTGCGCTTGAGCCAAATATTGATGCTCGCACAATGGAAATTCACCACTCAAAACACCACCAAGCTTACGTTACCAATTTAAACAATGCAATTGCTGGTACTGATGCCGAAAATTTAAGTATAGAAGATATTTGTAAAAATATTTCGAAATACCCTGCACCTGTTCGCAATAATGGTGGTGGACATTTTAACCATAGCTTATTTTGGAAAGTAATTGGACCAAATGCTGGCGGAAGCCCGAGTGGCAAATTATTAGAAGCCATTAATGCTGATTTAGGCGGAATGGATAAATTCAAAGAAGAGTTTACTAAAGCTGCAACTACCCGTTTTGGTTCTGGCTGGGCTTGGATATGTGTTAAAGAAGGTAAACTTTGTGTTTGCTCCACTCCAAACCAAGATAATCCTTTGATGGATATTGCTGAATGCAAAGGAACTCCAATTTTAGGATTAGATGTATGGGAACATGCTTACTACTTACATTACCAAAACCGCAGACCTGATTATATTAGCGCATTTTGGAATGTGGTTAATTGGGCTGAAGTTGAAAAAATGTATGCTGCTGCACAATAATTTTTTAACTAATTACTAAAA
>JBGSBN010000334.1:0-2574 GCA_041730515.1 Methylacidiphilales bacterium
AAGTGTAAGTTATATTCCGCCAGTTAAAGCCAAAGAAATTATTGATTGGACTAGCGGATGCTTTGTAGTGGCTGAGTTTGGAAACCAAACCATGAAAGAAGTGGCCGATATAGTTGATATGTTAAACATTGATATTGTAGAACTAAACAACGATTTATTGCCAACTGATTTAACCGAAATAGATAAGCCAATTATTAAAAAAATAGATACCAGTTTATTTGATGTAACTGCGCTCCATAAAATTTTTGAAGCTTATACTGATAAAGTAGATGCTTTTCATTTATATGCAAGCAATGGACATACTTTAACTGCTGATGATTTAAAACAAATATGTGCCAATAACAAAATAGTTTGGGGTTATAATACTGCGCCCGAAAACATAAAAGAAACATTGGCTAATTATAAGCCTTATGCCTTAAACATAATAGGAGGCGATGAAGAAAAAACTGGCCTTAAAGACTTTGAAGAACTTAACAATGTATTAGATGCATTGGGATTATACGAAGCATAATTTTTTGCATGATTCAATGCCATAAAAAAGCTATCAGGTTTCAAAACTTGATAGCTTTTTTTGTGGTTTAGTTAATATTATTATTATTATTAGTGCCGCTTCGCGAAAATAGGAAAAATGGTGGGTTAAGGTCAGGAATAGTGGTCAAGCACCTTGTGATAGTCCTACCCTTGATATAAACTAAAATTAATAGGAACTTTGGATGCAAAATAAAGAAGTATCATTATGATTGGGTAAATTATTAAACAAGTATATTGAATCAAGTTGTATCTTTTATCTGAAAAATTAATATTTACAAGAAACCATAATGAGTAAATTACTATTAATCCTAAAATACCAATTGGTAAATCAAAAACCCAATCATTACTTCTTTGACTACCCCAAGAAAACCCATTTCTCATTGTCCAAGGTCCCTGTTCTCGTCCGTAAATTATATAAATTAGGCAAGCTAAAGAGGAAAAAATCAAGACTAATAAAACTGCTATATAAATTATTTGCACCTGTTTATCAAAAATTTGTTTACCTAACTTCTTACTGTAATAAATTAGAATTTTAAAAATTAAAGGAACTGCTAATCCAAGTATTACTAAATTCGACAATACGTAAAGGCCAGGATTATAATTGTAATACCAAATTATTTCTATAAACCAACTTGTTAGTACTGCGGTAATTATTGACGTTAAATTTTTGCTAAATAAATTTATTTTCATTTTCATTTTTTACCGCTGTTGGTATTTAGCTGAGCATCACCAACAGCAATTACTTTTTGTTTTTACTATCAAAAACCTTACTTCTTCTCCGCAGGTTTCTAGGCTTTCTGCCTTCTAGTAATTGGTTTATTGGCTCTTTAAAAGTTTATCATTCATTTAAAACAAAAATATTAATTATGTTTAATTTATCCTATTAATTTTATACGGAAATAGAGCCAGCTAAAATTTATTATTTCCGAATTCGGTGATTATGAATAACGCCCTGCAATAAGCTCCGCATTAAACATAAATTGCCACATGGCTTTAGCCTGTGGAATAAAAAATGCCATTTTATCCATTGCCCCTTGCTTTAGCTAGGGGGATAATTTGCCATTTTATCCATTGCCTCTTCCCAAAAGTTTTCGGCATTAGCTTCTGGAATGTGGTTTTATTTTCTTATCCAAATAATGTTTCTGTTATCAGTATATTTTATAATTCCTTTTTCAGCATCAAAAGTGAAGTTACGAATCCCCTTTTCTACATTTATTTCAGGGTAAGTAGCTTTATTGCTATCAAAAAAATAGGTAGAACTATGAAGCTGTTTAATATTTTCCATTTCTATTCCATTATAAATTATCCCAATAAATGTGATTTCTTTTTCAGTAAATTCACTTGAAGACGAATTTGAAATGCTCAATATATTTTGCTCATATTTTTTATCTTCTCCATTTATTTTCGCAAATTGATGGTAGCTACCCTTGGTAAATTCATAAGCAACAGATAAAGTAGTTTTGTTATAAAAACCTTGCGCTAAATCTTTAATGGAGTATTGGGTTGTGTCGGTTGTATGAAAAATAATAGTGTCTGTTTCATCATTCTCTGATTTAAATATTACTGTTTCATTTTTATTGTAAGGTTTAAACCATTTAAGATCATCCGAAGTAAAGGTTTTAACTTGGCCAAAATTGCAAGCATTTAGCAAAGTTAAGGTTAATAATCCAATGCATATTTTTTGTACTTTCATTTTTGTTATTTAGTTAATTGTTTAGTTCTGTTGCTTAGGTCAAACACCTACAATGGCGGAAAAGTTAATGGAAAGGTTTTAGTTAACCAAGGAAGATGCCTCCGGCATGACGAGTTGGGGATTTTGGATAACAAACAACGAATGACTAAGTAGGAAATGCTGAAACTAGCGTCATCGCGAGGCTCAGCCTGTCCCGCTAATGCGCATATGCGTCAAGTTAAGACTACACAAAATAGCTTGGAAGCCTTAATAGTTGAAAGAAAAACTGGAAAATAAATAAAGGGAAAGATTGTTTTGTGAACTTCTAAAACGACCAAGTAATGAAAGTTCAGAATCTTTCCCATCGCAAT
>JBGSBN010000335.1:0-2564 GCA_041730515.1 Methylacidiphilales bacterium
AGAAATCAACGATTTCCATTACTTCCTCTTTAGCTTCATCTAAACCAGCTACATCTTTAAAAGTAATATTTACATTTGTTTCTTTATCATATAGCTGAGCTCTGCTTTTTCCAATATTAAATATTTGTGCACCGCCACCTCCACCAGAGCTTCCGCCCATTCTACGAATCATAAAAAAGGTGAATCCAATTAATAATAAAATTGGCAACCAATTAACCAAAAAATTAGATGTTTCGCGTGTGTTTGCAAATTCAACTGTAATTTTTTCGTTTTGGGCAAATTCCTTTTGGGCTTCATCCATGTTTTTTTCAAACTGTTGTAAGTCGCCAATTTCAAAATAATATTGAGGGCTGCTTTCGCCAAAGTTACCTTGGCCTCTTACATCCTTATATTTGGTGTTTGACAAAGCACTTTTTTTTATAAAAACTTCTGCCTTTTCTTTGTTAACCACCACAATTTTTTCAACATCGTGGGTTAAAATCATGTTATTCCTTACCGATAACCAAGTAGTTTTTTGTGCAAAATCTTTTGGAAGGAAAAACAATGCAATCATTACAATTGCTATTATTGCATAAATCCAATAAAAATTGAATTTGGGCAAATTATTGTTTTTGCGCGGATTCGGGGTGTTTTCGTTTTGAGGTTTTAAATCGTTTGAATTGATATCGGCCATTTAAGGTATTTTTTATTTATGATTAATTTTTATATTTTTTCAAAACTACAAATAGTTTTGAGCTAGCAAAATGTATTTTATACTGATTGTAATTTTGTTTTTGGGTAAAACCAAGCATTTTCTAAATCAATTATCCATTCTGAATCAAATTGTAACTTATTAGTTACTTGATTATTAAATGTTTTAACATTACTTGTCAAGGTATTGTTTTCTATTTTTTCAACTATTTCTATTTTTGAATAAATATTGATACTTTGATTTTCTATAGTTTGAATTTTAAGTCTATTGAAAAAGTTAAGGCTTGTTGCTTGTTCTATCTCTTTCACCAATTTCACTGATTTGTCAATTCCACAACCGCTAATTTCATTAAAGCCTTCATCCACCATAAAAACCAAAAAACAATTATACAAAACTGCAAACTCTGCTTTTAATTGATTTTGATGAGCGGTCCAATTTTGAATAAAAGGAACTGCCATTTGATGGATGGTTTCTAATTGCGAGGCATTAATTATTTTATCGCTAGCATAAATCCAAACTTTGGCGTTTGGCGGCATTTGGCTAAAGGGAATTGTCATTTAACAAATATTTGTGAAACAAACTTAACAAAAATCAAACCAATGTCAGTATGGCTGAAAAAAAATTATTGTGCTAAAATAAAAAAAGCGAAAATTTTGAGTTTTCGCTTTTCTATTGTATTGATTATAAGTTATTTTATTACTCCTAATTCTTTGCCTACTTTGGTAAATGCGGCAATGGCTTTGTCTAAATGAACTCTGTCATGTCCTGCCGAAATTTGAACCCTAATACGTGCTTGCCCTTTAGGAACTACTGGAAAATAAAAACCAATTACGTAAATGCCTTCTTCTAGTAAACGAGTTGCAAAATCTTGCGAAAGCTTAGCATCGTAAAGCATTACAGGGATTATGGCATGTTCGCCCGGTTTTACATCAAAACCTGCTTCTACAATTTTGGTTCTAAAATATTTTGCATTTTCCCACAATTTATCGCGTAGTTCGGTAGTTTCGGTTAACATATCTAATACAGCAATACTTGCCCCAACAATGCTTGGAGCCAAAGTATTACTGAATAAATAAGGGCGTGAGCGTTGACGCAACATGTCAATAATTTCTTTTCTACCACTAGTAAATCCGCCACTAGCACCGCCTAAAGCTTTGCCTAAAGTGCCTGTAATGATATCAATTTTACCCATTACTCCACAATGTTCGTGCACACCACGACCAGTTTTACCCATAAATCCACTTGAGTGACACTCGTCAATCATAATCAATGCTTCATATTTATCTGCTAATTCAGCTATTTTATCTAGTTGTGCTATGGTTCCGTCCATACTAAATACCGAATCGGTTACAATAATTCGGTTACGGCAATGAGCAGTAGCTTGTAATTTAGCCTCTAAATCGGCCATGTTATTGTGCTCATATCTGTGGCGTTCTGCTTTGCATAAACGCACACCATCTATAATACTTGCATGGTTTAAAGCATCGCTAATAATGGCATCTTTTTCATTAAATAATGGTTCAAAAACACCTCCATTAGCATCAAAAGCTGCGGCATATAAAATGGTATCTTCAGTTCCTAAAAACTCCGATATTTTAGCTTCTAAAGTTTTATGAATATCTTGTGTTCCGCATATAAAACGCACACTACTTAACCCAAAACCATGTGTATCGATAGTAGCTTTAGCAGCTTCCAAAACCTTAGGATGGCTCGATAAACCTAAATAATTATTAGCACAAAAGTTTAACACTTCGGCTCCAGTACTTACTTTAATTTCGGCAGCTTGCGGACTGGTAATAATACGTTCGCGTTTAAATAAACCTGCTTCTTCTATTTCCTTTAATTCGGCTTGTAAAATGGGTTGTAATGTTTT
>JBGSBN010000336.1:0-2547 GCA_041730515.1 Methylacidiphilales bacterium
CCTTTCCTATGGGCAGCATGACAGGCGCACCCAAAGTAATGGCAATGGAATTAATTGAGGAATATGAGCAAACCAAACGTGGCTTATACAGCGGTGCTGTAGGGTATTTTACTCCTGAAGGCAACTTTGATTTCAATGTAGTTATCCGCTCTATCCAATACAATAAAGCCAATAATTACTTAAACATAATGGTTGGTGGAGCCATTACTTTTGATAGCATTGCGGAGCAAGAATATGAAGAATGTTTGCTAAAAGCCCAAGCTACTATGCAATCGTTGCAATAAATGTTAATTATTGTTTCTGTTAATTTTCTATAATTGCATAGAATGAAACGAATAATTTTTCCAATAATAATTGCTTTACTTTTTACTGTTAGTGCACGTGCACAAAAATTATTTCCTATTTTACTAAAAGAAAAATGGGGCTACATGAACCAAGAAGGAAAAGTGGTAATTACACCCAAATACGATATTGCCATGGAATTTAACGAAGGACATGCAGTAGTGGCTTTAGGCAATATGCCTTGTTTGATTAACATCAACGAAAAGCGAATAATAGACACAGGGTTGTACGAATTTATTTCAACATACAGTGCAGGAAGTTGTGCTGTGCGAAACTTTAAAAAACGTTGGAGCTACGTTAATAATGCAGGAAAAACTATTTTAAAATTAGATTCATTTATATATGAAGCCAACCCTTTTCACAATGGTTTAGCACGCGTTAGTCGCCAAGTTGACGATATTACACAAAAGTTTGGCTTTGATATTTCAAGATTATCGTATCGTTTTGCTTACCTTAAAACAGATGGCAAATATGCTTGTGAATTTATTTACCGCGATGCTGAAGATTTTGAAAATAACATAGCTCGTGTAAAAGAAAACAGCTTAACTTATTTGATAAATAATAAGTTTGAAAAAAAATGCAATGAATTAACTGAAATTGGTAAGTTTAACGAGGGCCTTGCTGTAATTATTGATAATGGAAAATTTGGCTATATAAATACCAATGGAGAAATTGCAATTCCAGCTCAGTTTGATTATGCAAGTATGTTTTACAATGGTTTTGCTGAAGTAGAAATAGCAGGAAAATCGTGCTTTATAAATACACAAGGCGAGAAACAATTTGAACCTAAATTTGAAGAAATTAGACCTTATGGCGAAGGATTTGCAGGATTTAAGCAATTGGGTAAATATGGTTTTATAAATGCCAAAGGCGATTTAATGATGCAACCATATTATGATGATGTAGCCTATTTTGTAAATGGTTTATGCCCTGTAAGAAAAGGTCAAAATTGGGGTGCCATTAATAAAGAAGGTAAACTAATTTTAAAATTGGAATTTGACTATGTAGGCCCATTTGAAGATGGAGTTGCCGAAGTAATTTATAAAGGCGTTTCATTGTATGCCGATACTAGAGGAAACTTACTTCCTGTTTGGGAATAATAAATCATTGGTTTTTAATTATATTTGAAAAAAATAAAATAACATGACCTATCTTTCAATAAATACAAACAAAAAAGAAGCAAAATTATTTTTAGAATATATTAAAACTCTTTCCTTCGTAACCATTCATCAAGAGCCAAATGAAATAACTAAAAAGGCAATTGAAGAAGTAAAACAAGGCAAAACAAAAAAACATAAAAGTGCTAAAGATTTGACAGCTTTTTTAAATAAATAAATTTGTTTACACTACATACTACAAAGCAGTTTCAAAAAGACTACAAATTATGTATCAAAAGAAATTTGAATTTAAAGTTAATAAATTCCACTTTTGAAATATTGGAAAAAACAGGAACCTTACCTGCAAAATACAAAACACATAAATTGAGAGGTAATTATGAAAACCATTGGGAATGCCATATTCAACCTGATTGGCTTTCAATTTGGTTTTGTGATTTAGAAAAAAAAGAAATTCACTTAATTAGAACTGGTACACACAGCGATTTATTTTAACTACACCATTATTTTATGTTTTTAAAAACTATAAAACCATTTCTGTTATTCTATTTTATTGTTAATGGTTTAATAGCAAGTGCACAATCCGACTCATTGCTAAGGGCGCAAATGAAGTTTGACTTAGGTTTAGTCCGCGATAAAAACAGGCATTTATGGCCATTAGTATACAAACATAAAACACAAGATTATAAAGATTTACAACTATTATTTACCATTTACAGAAATTATCAATCGAATAATAATCCTTCAAGGCATAACCATATATTACCTTTTTATTGGTACGATAGCAATGCAGCAATAAAAGATGTGCGAATTGGCACTTTATTTTATCCTAATTTATTCAGAATAATAAGCGATACCAGCAATCAAAGTAAATCGTATAGGTTTTTGGAATTAGCTCCTGAAATTAGTTTGTTAAACGTTACCAAATCGAAAACAGGATTACTTACTCAAAACAACTTTTTCTTTTTTATTTGGGGTAAAAACGATGTACTGAATCAAAAAAGTAGCTTCGTTGTTTTTCCAATTTATTGGTATTATAATAATAAATATAGAACCTCTAACACCTTTTTTCCATTATATAAGTATGTAA
>JBGSBN010000337.1:0-2509 GCA_041730515.1 Methylacidiphilales bacterium
ATAATCTAGGTCGATCTCTTCTGAGCTTAGCTGAACAAACAGCGCCACTATGGGCAGCAAACTCCAAGCCCCAACCTTACGCTACCAATAATTTGGGGCTCGCTTAACTATCAACCACTGTTCTATACCACGGTAATGAAATGCTATCAAAATGACTTTGAATACCATATTCAAGTACAAATCCGTTAAGATTATCTTTTCTTTCGCTGGTCCAATTAAACATGTAATAATTAGGAGGCACTACTTGGGTTATTTTTGAATTTACTTGACCAAAAATATAGCTAAAGTTAACACCAACAGAAAGGTGTTTTAAAACTTTTACACCAATACCAAAATAAGCACGGTTTAAACCACCGTCTCCTGTTTGAGTGGTAGTTGCTAGTATAATTCCTGATGTATCGGTTTGAATAGGGGTATTTCGTTTAATATCGTATCCTAAAGCCGAATAGGGTGCTGCACCAAAAGAAATTCCAATTCCTTTTTTAGAAATAGAAGTACCAAAGTTAAAATACGAAAGTCCTGACGATGAAGTATTGATACTTCCATTGGCATTGCTTAATGTACCGTTCATTAACATAGCGCCTGCCTCTATATTGGTTTGAGCCAATGAACTATACGAAGCAGGATTCAAGGTATTTATATCGTATTTTCTTCTTATACCTTGGCTTACTTGGCCCATATTGCCTAACGTAGCCGATCCGTAATATTGTAAATCGCCCAATCCAAAAAACGAATACGGACTTTGGGTTAAATTTTGGGCACTAACATAAAAATTGGAGCATAATAAACAAACTAATAGCGCAAGGCTTGTTTTTTTGTTTAATATATTTGATTGCCAAACAGGGGCTTTATACATTGTAAATTAATATTTTATTGAGTCCGAATAAAGTTAAATAAGGATGCGCAAATAAGGCATTTTTTAGGTGTTTTTCAAACAAAAAACAATCGCCACCACTTAATAAAATTTCTGATGGGCCATATTGGTTATTATACCAAGTTATTCTTCCATTAATTTCGGCTAAAATTCCATAAAAAGCACCACTTTGCATGCAGCTTTCGGTGGTATTTCCGTTAAAATCGGTTGGTTCACTAAAGGATAACAAAGGTAATTTGGCGGTAAAATAATTCATGGCTTGCAAACGCATATTTAACCCAGGTGAAATGGCTCCACCTAAGTAGGTTAAGTTACGGTTCAAAAACTCAAAGGTTACACAAGTACCTAAACTAATTACTAAAATATGTTGTTCGGTAGCATAATTAGTGGCAGCCGCTGCTAGCGCAATTCTATCTAATCCAAGTGTTTGCGGTGTTTGGTATTGGTTTATAAAGGGTAGTTTGGTAAAATGATGGAAGGGTAAATAATTGGTTTTGCTTTGCAATAATTGTACAATTGCATCAAAATTAGTATTCACATTGCTTACAATACTGTGTGTAATTTGGTTATTTACTAAAATTGGTTCAAGTAATTCTGTGGTAAGTTCAGGCAACAAAATAGTTTCAAGCAAATTTGAGTTATCAAAAATGCCTAACTTGGTTTGTGTATTTCCTATATCAATACAAATGTTTTTCACTTTTTTCAGTTCTTAGTTCTTATTTCTTAGTTCTTAGTTCTCAGTTCGAAGTTTTTAGTTCATAGTACAAATTATTGCTTTCCCAACTCTCAACTCACAATTCTCAAATCCCATCTCTCAACTCACATTTCTCACTCAACATTCAAAATTTATGCTTCGGCTCCGCTCAGCAACCGCCATTCAACATCCAACATCCAAAACTCATACTTAAAGTCACCCTGAGCTTGACGAAGGGCATCAATTCACCATCGCAATTTCCTTGTGAGCAAACTCTTGTAGTTTATTATCGATTATTACTTGCAATAAACCATAATTATTTACATTTATTATGGTGCCTTTATATATTTTGTTATTTATTACAAATTGGCAAACTTCATTTTTACGAAATAAAAGTTGGTTGTATTGCTCCGCAATTTCATGGTAATTACCATTTTTAAGTGTTTGATATACAGTATTTAAGTTAAAAGTAATTTGGTGTAAAATATGCTCTATTTCCAAATCATGATTTAAAATATTTTTTAAAGAAATGGCATTTTTATTTTCAAATATAATTTGATTTACATTGAGCCCTATTCCAATAATGGTTTGTTTTAAAACAGTGCCTTGAATGGCATTTTCAATTAAAATACCGGCAATTTTTTTGTTTTCAATATAAATATCGTTTGGCCATTTTACATCACACTTTTTTGAAGTTATATTTTGTATAACACTTTGTAAAGCAATGCTTATGGCCATATTTATGTATGCCTGATGTTCGATTTTTACAAAATTAAATTCCAATAAAATGCTGCATAATAAATTTTTATTGGGTTCGCTTTCCCAAGTATTTCCTGCGGCTCCTCTTCCTGCTGTTTGGTAGGCAGTATAAACCACCAAGCCATTTTCTGCATCTAAATTTTTGAGGTAATTATTGGTGGAATTTACCTGATTTAGGAATT